>DASZQE010000304.1:0-8573 GCA_035550175.1 Phycisphaerales bacterium
CCGTCACAAACACGATCATGTTGCCATCAGGCGACCAACTCGGGTTGATGGCTGCAGCGTTCGCTGCGCTGACGATTTCCGTGGGGTGGAGCGCTTCGCCGTTCACATAATCCACGGTCCAGATGCTGTGGAATCTGCTGCCGCGCTGACGCGCCTGCTGAAAGAGGATCTTGCTGACTGCCGGATTGGGATTCCACTGCGGGAACATGCCGTCCTGCAGGTATCGCTTCACGGATGGGTTGGCGACATCCACGACGTAAATCTGCCAGCGGTTGGATTGCGCAGACAATTTGCAATACGTGAGGTGCTTGCCGTCAGGCGAGAATGAGGGGTGCAGTTCCGGATCGAAATCGCTGGTGATCTGAACCGTGCCGCCGCCATCCAGGTTTGTCAGGTAAATGTCCCAGTTGCCAGAGCGATTGGACGCGAACGCCACCTTCTGGCCGTCGGGACTGAACGTGGGCATCACGTCATCTGCGGGATCAGAAGTGATCTGCGTGATGGTCTTGCCAGTCACGGATTTCACATAGATGTCCGAAGTCGGCCGGTGCATATTGGATGCGAACACCAGTTTGGTGCCGGTGCGATCCACATCGGGATCAAAGCAAGACCCTTCGGTTGTCACGGTGATCTGCGCAAGGTTATTTGTGCCGTCCGGAATCGGATTGATCGGGCTTGACGTGGCGTTGAGCTCGCCGAACAGGCTCATGCGCTGCGCCGAAGAGGTGCGCATGGCTGAAGCCATGTTGTCGCCGACGGGGGTGGTGTCGGGGTAATCCGCACGATCATTGGCGACCCCCAATGATGGCGGTGCGGATGCAGTTGCATAGTCATTCGTGTCGTAGTTCCAGCTTCGATCAGTTCCTGCGGAGGTGCCCAATGCGGATTGATTTGCGGTGTTGCTGGAAGACCCGCATCCTGCGAGGAACGCGGTCAACATCATGGCTGGGACACTTAGGCGGAAAACAAAGGCGGATGTCTTCACGGAAGTCGCTCCAAGTCGTTGTGTGATCGTCTGTTACGGCGATCGTTACAGGGGTCGGTGCAGATCCGGAGCTGTCATCGCTGACAGCCGAAACCCGCTCGTCCGGGGTCAGCAGAAAGGTCCGCTGACTTCCGGAAAAACCACTCCGTGACAAGAGCCAATTATCGGACTTGCTGCTCGGGGCTCTTGAAACTGGAGCGATTGTCACGGCGAGTCCGGAGACTCGTTATCGACCTGCAATGAGCGGAAGATGAGTTATGACCACAAGAAATGCTGGAATTGAAGGGAATGGAAGGTTATCCGGACCTGAATTGAAGGGGATCGCATCAAACCCGGAGGTTCGCTAGACTGGGGGATTCGCGATCGGGTAGCTCAGTCGGTAGAGCAAGCGCCTTTTAAGCGCTAGGTCCTGGGTTCAAATCCCAGCCCGATCATTGGATTTGAGGTGGTTGTCCACGGATTGGGAGACACGTCCAGCCGATGCTCGTTTTGCACGCCAACTGGACCAAGGAAGGCCTTTTTCTTTGGGGAGAATCTTCCGAGGCGTACGCGCAAATGCGCGTCGGCGGGATGTCATTGTACGAATCGGCCGCAGGAGGCGCGCAGGTCGCTGTTCAGGCGACGGTGCATCCTTTTGCCGCTTCCGCTGACGCGCTGCGTGAATCACTTGGAACCTTGATCGGTGCAGAGACATCCTCGCTTGCTCGCACCGCGGAATGTCAATTGCAATTGCCCGTTGATGAGCGGGGCGTTCAGGCCAGCGATTCCATGAAAGGGGCGATGGGGGGTGAAGATGAAGGGTCAGGGGGACTTCTTGAGCGAGTGACGATTCCCGGCCTGATGGTGGAAACTCGAAACGTGCCATCCGTGCTCACCGCGCTCAGTGAAGGGACAAGCGACATCGAATTGGCGCCAAGCGTTCAGTACTGGGGCGCGGTGCTCGATTTTTCGCTCGAGCTTCTCGAAAACCAGCGCTTCGTGCCTTCGGCATCTCCACAGCGCACCGGCGCCGTGAACACGTCGTGGTCCGCCTGGCTGGATGATGAGGACGTTCGCGCACGCGCTCAGAAGCTTGTTGACGCCATGCCCGCAGTGTGCAGAGCGGTTGTTCAGGGCGCGAACGATGCGCCGGGAGCTCTGCTTGAAGATGCCATCATGGCGATGGCGGATGTGGTTGTGCGCGAAGCCTTGATTGCAGAGCAGTTTGATGAAGCCATTGCGGATGCTGACGAAGCTGATCCGCATGTCGGTCTTTTGAGCGGCCTGCTCCGCGAGCGGAGTGAATGCTCCGTGAATGAATCGCAGGGACTGGTGATCGCGCGCGGCGTCGGCCAGTGGGTTGCACGACTCGACACCGGGCGAGACTCGCGCACGGGCCGTCTATGTCTCCGCCTTGAGGAGCCTCTGATTGATTCACGTGCGCAGAGCGGACTGATTGCTGTGAAGGACGGCTGGAAGCTGACTTTTCACATGCAGTCCACGGAAGATGAATCGCGTCTTGTCGCCGCGGAGGACATCTGGTCGGGTGCAGCGAACATCACGCTGGTCAGCGGCACGGGACACGAGCAAGGCACTGAACTGCTGCTGGCGGAGCTGACGCGCGCAGCGAGGATCTATCCAAAGCTGGAGCAATCACTCCGCGAGGCTTCGCCTGCTGCGCTGTCGCTGACCACAGGCGAGGCTCACGAATTCCTCAAGGATTTCGCGGCTGTGCTTGAGGAAGCGGGCATCGGCGTCATTCTGCCCGATTGGTGGCAGGAAAATCGTCTGGCGATCGGCCTGCGTCTCATTGTGGATGCGAAAGAGGAAATGCCCGGGACAGCGGGGCTTGGTGTCGGAAATGCCGGCAATGTGCCGCCGCTGGGGTTGCAAACACTGATCAATTACAAGTGGCAGGTGGCGGTGGGGGATCGCGTGCTTACGCGCGAGGACATTGCGGCCATGAAAGCCGCCGGCGCCACGCTCATCAACATTGGAGGCCAGTGGGTTGAGATTCAGCGCGAGAATCTGGACGCTGCTGCCAAGCATCTGCAACGCGGAGACGAGGGCGAGATGACGCTGCTGAGCGCACTGCAGACCGCCTACGGCCAATCCGACCAGAAAACCGGCCTGAACATTCTCGGCCTTGATGCTCGCGGATGGATTGCGCAATTCCTCGGAACGTCCACCGACGGATTGCGCATGCAATCGCTCATACAACCAGACACGTTTGTCGGCGAGCTTCGCGCGTATCAGCAAAAGGGGTTGAGCTGGCTGGCGTTTCTTGATTCGCTGGGTTTTGGCGCCTGTCTGGCGGATGACATGGGCCTTGGAAAAACCATTCAGCTCATCGCCATGCTGCTTTACGAGCGTGAACGGCGAACCGCCCACGCGCAGAACGGTGCAAGCAAGACGAGTGAGCACAAGGAATCGCCCGCGCTTTCGCTGGACCCCACGCTGCTCATCGTTCCGACATCCGTGGTGGTGAACTGGGTGCGAGAGTTGCAGCGGTTCGCGCCGTCGTTGACGGTCCACGTTCATCACGGTCCGGAACGGCCAACCGGACAGCATTTCGCGAAAGCCGTGGAAAACAAGGATGTCTGCATCACCACATATCCATTGGTCAGCCGCGATGCGGATGCGCTGCGGTCCGTGCGCTGGCGTCGTGTCGTGCTGGATGAAGCGCAATACATTAAAAACCCGCCGACCAAGCAGGCCACCGCCATTCGCTCGCTGAACACCACGGGTCGAATCGCGCTCACGGGCACGCCAGTCGAAAATCGCCTGAGCGAACTCTGGTCGATCATGGAGTTCTGCAATCCCGGCTATCTCGGCAACCCGACAGAATTCCGCCGTCGTTTCGCGTTGCCGATCGAACGTCACCGCGATCAGCGCCGCACGCAGTCGCTCAAGCATCTTGTGCGTCCATTCGTGCTTCGCCGGCTGAAAAGCGATCCGACGGTGATCGATGATCTTCCCGATTGCCTGGAAACCAAGGAATTTGCCACGCTGACTCCGGAGCAGGCAGGCTTGTATGAGGAAGTCGTTCGCACGCTCATCCAGCGCGTTGAACAGACAGACGGCATTCAACGCCGGGGAATGGTGCTCGCCGCACTCGTCAGGCTCAAGCAGATTTGTGATCACCCCGATCTGATGATCAGCGCCACGGCGAATGCGTCCGCAGTGCTCGGTGACGGAGGCGATATGATCGTTGACGCGGATGAAAGTCACATTGTCCGTACCGATGCAATTGCTGCGCTCTCTTCGCGCTCCGGAAAGGCACAGCGATTAATGGTGCTGCTTGACGAAGTGCTGGCCAGCGACGGTCGTGCGCTGGTGTTCACGCAGTTCCGGCAGATGGGCCACTTGCTCGCCGCGATGCTGCAGCGCGAATTGGGGCGCGAAGCGCTGTTCCTGCACGGCGGCACGCCGAGCGCCAAGCGTCAGGCGATGATCGACCGCTTCCAATCCGCATCGGGCGAGTGCCCTGTTTTCATTCTTTCACTGCGAGCCGGCGGGCTCGGACTGAATCTCACCGCTGCCAATCACGTGTTTCACTACGATCGCTGGTGGAATCCCGCGGTTGAAGCCCAGGCCACGGACCGCGCCTACCGCATCGGCCAGACGCGCACCGTTCATGTGCATAAGTTCGTGTGTGCAGGCACGCTTGAAGAGCGCATTGACCAGATGATCGAACAGAAGACCGAGCTGGCCCGCAACATCATCGGTTCCGGCGAGCAGTGGCTCACCGAGCTTTCGACCGGGCAGTTGCGCGACCTGCTCATGCTTCGTCAGACCGCTTTGGAGGGTGAATCATGACGCAAGCCGGCGGAAATCAGAATGTGCCCGTGCCGATGGATCCCACCTATCCTCTCGACGCCTATTCGCCTGATCGCCGGTTGATTGCGCCTCGGCGCGTCCGCAACGGCATCAAACTTCACGCCCGCACCAATCCGCCGCAGTTTCAGCCGGTCGTGCAGGATTGGCTCTCACAGTGCTTGCATGACATTCCGCCGGCCACTGCGGCAGAGGGGCTCGAATACGCACGCAGCGGGCAGACGGTGCAGTTGGAAATGTCGGCTGGTCGTCTCAGGGCGCGTGTGCAGGGGCGCGCCATCTCTGCATATGAACTCGAACTGACGTGGCAAACATGGTCGCATGAATTCTGGGAGCGATTGCTTGAGGCCATCGCTGCGGACGCCGGCGCAACCGCAAAAGTTCTCGCGGATGAACTTCCCAACAATCTCACCGATCTGCTGCACGCATGGAACGAACGCCTGCTGCCGACCATCACCGACATGCACCCGCATTGTGCCTGCCCGCTGGATCAGCCGTGCAAGCACGTGGTGGCAGCGTTGTACCTGATGGCGGACCGGATGAACGAGCACCCGCCGACGATATTCCAGCTTCGCGGCATGGTGCCTGAGGAGCTTGTCGATCGTCTGCGCAATTTGCGCACTCGCATGCACGCGCCGCAGCAGGCACGCAGCCGCGGACCTGGATTCACCTCTTCATCCGCCGATGCGCCTCCCCTTGAGCACTGTGTGACGGATTTCTGGCGAAGTCCCGCTTTGCATGAGCTTCGCAACATCCAGCCGCTTCGGCATCCGCCGTACGCACTGTTGCATCGGCTGGGTCCCTCGCCCCTCGGCGGGAAATTTCCTCTCGTGGGGTTGCTGGCAAGCATTTATGACACCGCTGCAAAGCACGCCGGCCAGTTGCGGGAGCGCAATTCGCGCGTCATGGACATTGATGTGCGGACCGACGTTTCGGAAGCCACCGCGCAAACCCTTGATATGGATGATCCGAGTTGAACCAATCGCACGGATTCAACGCCGATGTTCCCGTTATCGCGACGTAGACGAGCTTCGTCAACGGATCCACAAAATCGCAGTCCGAAAATCTGAATTCTCAGGCAATTCGCCTCGCGCTTGGGCCGATAGTTCCTGCAACCAGATCAGGAGCCAGCGCCATGGAGCATTCACGAGCCAACGCCGAACGTGTCAAACCGATCTTGCAGGCCATGGAACGGACGATTGAAGCGGTGCGGCGAAAGCGCGTGGCCGGTCCTTCCGCATGGACTGATCAGTCGTCCTGGAATTCGCCTGCGCAGCAGCCGCAGCGTCCTTCGCTCGGTATGCAGCAGAATTCAGGCGCGAACCCGATTCCGATGAATCGCGCCAATCAGCCGAATGCCCAGCCCGGTGCGCCGACGCAATCAAACACGCCCACTGCGCCCGGATCGGCTCCGTTTCCTCAGCCAGGCCAGCGCCTCAAGGCCCGCCCCAAGCGCATTGACGGCATGAGCAAACCCTTCCCTCAAGACGGTTACCGGTCGCAGGCCGGGTGAGTTGCGCCCGACTCTTGCGAAACATTTGAGTAGTCCGCAAATCTTGACGAGCTTCACTTTGAATTCGTTCGTCTGTTGATCGCGCGAATGGAAACATATGGTGTCGTCTGCGTGTCGCGCGACCCGTGACGAATAGCGAACAACAACTTCCGATGAGGTGGAGGGACCGGCCATGTGGAATCTGCTGACGAAAATCGCTGGTGCGAACACTCCCGAGCTTGATCAGGCACAGGACCTGGCACAGCAGAATCTTCAGACCGAACCGCCCGCCACGATCAAGAGCGGCCTGGCTCGTGTTGAACCGGTCGGCTCCGTCGCCGTTGCCACGTTCACTGTCACGCATCTCAGCCGCGAACAAGGCGCCGAATCGCTGACGGAACTGCTCGATGGCCTCATGAATATGGGCGCATCGCACCTGATTCTCGACATTCAGAATGTTCAGTACATGGATTCCGCGTGCCTGGGCAGCTTGGTCGCGGCCCTCAATCGCATGGCGGCCAGCGGCGGACAGATCGCTCTGGTCAACACGGCCACCAGCGTGCAGGATCTCTTCCGCATGACCAGGTTGGATCGCGTGTTCCCCATCTGCAAGGACGTGATGTCCGCGCTCAAGAAGCTCGGTCAGCTTCCTGATGAACCGCTGGGTTGATCAAAAATCCTCTTGAAATCAGCCGCGTTTGTTCGCGCCCGTACAATGGCCTCATGCGGAGGCATGCGCGAACAGGATGACCATATCCACTTCACAACGAACTCGCTGGCTCACTGCGCTCGTGCTGGTCATCGCTGTATGGCTCGCTTTCTGGCCCGCACTGAACAACGACTTTGTGAACTATGACGACGGCAACTACATCGTCAACAACACTAACATCCAGCAGGGTGTGAACTGGTCTTCGCTCAAGTGGGCGTTCACGTCCAATGAATGGTCCAACTGGCATCCACTCACGTGGATCAGCCACATGATTGATTGGCAACTCTTCGGCCGCAATCCGGCGGGTCACCATGCGGTCAATATCGCCTTGCATTCCCTCAACGCGGTGCTGCTGCTCTTTGGCTTGGCGAGCCTCACAGGCGCATGGTGGCGCAGCGCGTTGGTGGCTTTCCTTTTCGCACTGCATCCGCTTCGTGTCGAGTCCGTCGCGTGGGTCGCGGAACGCAAGGATCTGCTCAGTGCATGCTTCGGTCTGCTCGCCATCGGCTGCTACATCCGTTACGCCCGCGCATTGAGCTGGCGATGGTATGTAGGCACGCTGGTGCTGACTGCGTGCAGCCTGATGGCCAAACCGACGCTTGTCACCATGCCCTGCATTCTGCTTCTGCTCGATTTCTGGCCGCTTGGGCGCATGAAAGCCGCGTGGATCAATGCTCAACAATCCGCAGCAAACCGGCCCGCATCGAGAGAAGGGTTTACCAGAATTGTTCTCGAAAAACTCCCTCTGATGGTCCTTGCTGCAATCTCAAGCAAGCTCACCATCTGGGCGCAGGTAGCGGGACATTCCGTCGTCAGCGAGCAGGTATTGACGATGAATCTGCGCATTGAGAACGCGGTGGTTTCTTACGCCGTCTATCTCTGGCAGATGATTTGGCCAAACCATCTTGCG
The DNA here is from genome assembly GCA_035550175.1 of Phycisphaerales bacterium. Taxonomy (GTDB): domain Bacteria; phylum Planctomycetota; class Phycisphaerae; order Phycisphaerales; family SM1A02; genus DASZQE01. The sequence continues at coordinate 7,913 of DASZQE010000304.1, forward strand.
GTTTTGTATCTGCACCCCACAAGCTGGTCCGCAAGCATGGTGACAGTGTGCTCATGCGTTCTGTTCCTGATTTCCGGCATCGTTATGTTGAGCCGCAAACCGTCCATCATCGTGAGTTGGTTCTGGTATCTCGGCACGCTGGTTCCGGTCATCGGCATCGTGCAGGTCGGTGCGCAGGCACACGCCGACCGTTACACCTACATTCCGATGATCGGCGTGCTCGTGGCGATTATCTGGCTCATACCAGAAATGATGTTTCATCGTCCTCTGGCTGCGTTCCTCGCATCGCTAAGCGTCGCGCTCTGCATCACGTTGGGTGCGCTGACGTGGATACAGACACGGCATTGGCGGTCATCAATCGCGCTATGGCAGCACACGCTGCAGGTCACAACGGAAGATAACGCCATCGCGCAGGTATGCCTTGCTGCAGCGATGGTGCGCAACGGATCGGATCCCGCCCTTGCCGATGCACACGCACGCAAGGCTCTGCAACTCGATGCGCGCTATGTCGCGGATCATGATATTTATGATTCCTCCTTGATCCAGCAGGAACGCTATGCCGATGCCATCGCGTTTCTTGAACTTGTGATTCAACAGCTTCCGGAATCCGCGCACGTCCACGGCAGGCTCGGCGAGCTGTACTACAAAACAAAGAATTTGG
>DASZQE010000305.1:0-9207 GCA_035550175.1 Phycisphaerales bacterium
GGTCCGTCATCGCCCGGAAATCCCATCGGCAAGTCCAACGCCGATTCGATTGATGCCTGCACAGCCGTGTCCTTCGGTGCGTAATACACCGGATCGTAGAACTTTCCGTTCATGTAGTCCGCAAGAATCATCGCGTTCGGAATTCGGAATGAGCCGAACCCGTTCTCGAAGTTCATCGGAATGTTCACCAGCTCCGGCGGCTGGTAATACCAGATGCCGGCTTGCCCCAGCCCTAGATACAATTGCGGGTGTTCGTTGCCCGTTTGCGCTGCGTAATTCGCAAACGCGGACGGTCCGTTATCGCCGTACGCTCCCAGATTGTCCACGCAGAATGTCACGTGCTTGTCGTTGTATTCCGCTGAGTACGTGATCAGCGTCGTCCCGACTTGCCGGATGTTCGAAATGGATTGCGTCAGCATCGCGCCTTGACGCGCCTTGCCGATCGCCGGCAGCAGAATTCCCACCAACAGGGCGATGATTGAAACCACCACCAGCAATTCAATAATCGTAAATCCTCGTACTCGCGAACGTTCACTGGTCATCGATGTTTCTCCTTGTGGATGACCATGTGCAAAGCGCACGGTCAGCGCACCCGCGTCCGCCGAATTTCAAAAGACATGAACGGCCGCGTCTTGGGCGTGTGGCTGACTATTCAGTTGTGCTTCGCAACACGGTTTCTGAGCTGGGCCATGATGCGTTCCAGTGCGGCGTGCTCCCCTCGACGCACTGGTTTATCGAGATGAATTCAACACCTTCTTCTGACGCACTTCTCGCTCAAGTTTTTCTCACAACACTTTCGCAGGTCCGTGTTCCTGCGCTTCTTTGAGCAGCTCGGCATTGGGGTCCGCAGCCTGCCCTTGGGCGTTCAACCACCTTTTACGGAAGTTCGTCGTCGAAGTTGCACAATCCTCAATGTGCTTTTCGTGAAATCATCCGCTCCGCCAGTCCCGCAACCTTTCCCATCGCTTCCTTGCTGTCTCCGCGCAGTTTCATCATCGCGCCGATGCTTCCCGGCTTCATCACCATTCCCGCCATCGCACGCATCACATTCGGCCGGCCTTCCGAATCCGCCATGTCCGCCACGCCCGCCGGCAGCGGCCGACTTGGCGAATCACTCACCCCGCGCACAATCACCCAGCGCAACTCACGCGCATTCGCAGCATTCACAAACGCCACGCTCTCCATGTCCGCCAGTTCCACCCGCCGCTCCCGGTGCAGCTTCGCCCGCTCGCTTCGTCCTCCGACAATTCCTTGAACGCTCGTCACGTTTGCGATCGGCAGTTGACTCTCATCCTCCCGTAAGACCCCGCACCGCCACCGCTCGTCTTCCTTTTCGCCCTGCACTTCTCGAATCACGTACGCCATCCGCACCGGACACCCGTCCGTCAGGCTCGCCGCCAATCCCGCCAGCACAACCATTCCTGTTCCAGCTGGAACGTCCTTCACCCATTTCGTAATACGTTCCGGCCCCATCCCGCAGCTCTGCACGTCAACCCCGCTGTTTCGCTTCATCCCTTTCAACAAGAGTTTCCGCTCGTACTCCAGCGGGCACACCACCATCACCTTGCCTGTCATCGCATTCACCGCTCACCTCAATCGCATCACGAGCCAAATTCTTCCCATCAATCCTTCTTGCCGCAGATCCTCAAGTGTATCTGACTTCTTCGTTCAGCTTGTCGAAAGCCGATAGCTGACAGCCTTCCCGTCTTTCTGATTTGGGCTTTGTGTTTTCCGCTTTGTGCTTTTACTTTCTTCTCATGCACCCCTTCATCGATGGCCATCTCGATCTCGCCTGCATGCAGCTTGTCGATCACGACATCCTCACACCCGTCGACCGCGCAAAATTTTCTATCTCGCTCCCCGATCTTCGAGAAGGCTCTGTCAACATCGCCTTCGCCACCATTTTCACCGAGCCCGGCGAAGCCGCCGCCTCCAAACCCATCGGCTACGCCTCCAGCGATCACCTCGACCAGGCCGAAGCCGCAGGCCTCCGTCAGCTTCACCTCTATCAATCCCTCGAATCCCAAAACCTCATCCGCATCATCCGTTCCCGCGCCGATCTCACCCACCCTCTCGATCTCCAAAAACAATCCGCGCCTCTCAACGTCGTCATCCTCATGGAAGGTGCCGACCCCATTCGTTCCCCTGAACACGCACGCATCTGGTTCGATCTCGGCGTGCGAATTGTCGGCCTCTCCTGGGCCATGGGCACGCGCTACGCCGGCGGCAACGGCCCGATGCCGAAATCTTCCGGCGCCGATCCCGCCATCATCGCGCGTCAATCTGCCGCACGCACCGGCCCGCTTTCCCCCCTCGGCCGCGAAATCGTCAAAACTTTCGATGCCCTCGGCATCATCCACGATGCCTCTCACCTCTCCGATGCCGCATTCGATGAACTCCTTTCCCTCTCCACCGGCCCCGTCATCGCTTCCCACTCCAACGCCCGCGCGCTGATGAACGATTGGCAGCGTCACATCTCCGATCGCCACATCCGCGCCATCGCCTCCCGCAACGGCATCATCGGGCTCAACCTTTTCTCCATGTTCCTCGCGATTGACCGCCGCGCCACCATCGCCGACTGCGTCAACCACCTCAACCACATCACCTCCATCATGGGTCATCGCCGCGGCATCGCGCTCGGCTCGGACATGGATGGGGGCTTCGGCTCCGATCAACTTCCCGAAAACCTCACCCATCCGTCGCTCTTTCCAAAGCTCCTCGAAGCTCTCAGCAACTCCGGCTGGTCCGATGCCGACCTCCGCGCCTTCGCCTATCAGAATTGGTTCGACTTCCTCTCTCGCACACTTCCCGTGTAGCGCACCGGCATTTCGTATCATGTCCTGTGAATGACGACCCGCATCCTCCACCTCGGCTCCGCCACTTGCCCCATTCACGTCCACCCAAATCTCCTTGCCGACGCGCCTGCCATCATCAAATCCCTCGGCTGCTTCACGCGAATCTTCATCGCCGCCGATTCCGCCATCCTCTCCACCCACGCCCAAACCCTCGCCTCCGCGCTCACCAGCGCCGGCATCACACCCTATATCCACGCCATCACCGCAGAAGAATCCCGCAAAACCTTCGAGCAATCCTCAACCCTCATCAACTTCCTCCTCGATCACCATTGCTCCCGCGCTGACCTCCTTATCGCGCTCGGCGGCGGCCTCCTCTGCGATCTCGCCGCCTTTACTGCCTCTATCTTTCATCGCGGCATCAAGCTTCTTCTCGCGCCGACTACGCTTCTCGCAATGGTTGACGCCTCCATCGGCGGAAAGACCGCCCTCAACTACCCGCTTCCCGATCATTCCCTCGGCAAGAACATCCTCGGTACCTTCTACCCGCCACTCGCCATCATCGCCGACCCCCTCACGCTCACCACGCTTCCGTTGCAGGTCTTCCGCGCCGGTCTCGCCGAATGCGTCAAGCACGCCCTCCTCGCTGACCCCGCACACTTCACTTCGCTCCGCGAAAACGCAGCCAAAATTCTCTCACAAGACCCCCAAACGCTCTCCCACCTCATCTCTACTTCTATCACCATCAAATCCGCCATCGTCGAGCAGGACCCGCTCGAACATTCCATCCGTGCTCACCTCAACCTTGGCCACACATTCGCCCACGCCATCGAACTCATCCCGCAACTCAATCTCTCGCATGGCTACGCCGTCTCCATCGGTCTCTGCGCCGCTGCCGAGCTCTCCCGCCTCTCCGCACACCTCTCCCCCACACACGTCGCTTCCATTCAGCAACTCCTCGCCTCGTTCAATCTCCCCACGCGCCTCCCCGCGTCAATTCCCCTGTCGCAACTCCTCACCAACATGGCCCACGACAAAAAATCCTCCCACGCCCGCCTCCGTTTCATTCTCCTCCGCGACATCGCTCAACCGTTCATCTCCGACAACGTCTCGCCCGATCATCTCCGCTCCGCGCTTCTCTTTATCGGCGCATCCGAATGACCGCTCCCGCGCTCCCATCCTCCCCGCGCCGCATCCCCACACTCTGGCGCACCCTCACCTACCTCATCTCTTTCCTCTCCCTCATCTGGCTCCTCGCCGCGCGCATCGCCGGCCCCGATGACCTCTGGAACCAGACCCAACCCAAAACCGTCGCCTACACCACCGACATCATCGTGCATGCCGGCTCCCACTGGCTCCTTCCGCAGGAGCCCGGCCTCGATCGCGGCGACACCCCCGGCCCGCTCCCCGCCACCAAGCCTCCGCTTTACAACTGGTGCGCAGTCCCCTTCGTCAAACTCCTCGGCTTCACCTCCGCGCTCGCACACAAATCCCCCAGCGTCATCTCCATCTTCCTCGTCTGGCTCATCATCCTGCTCCTCGGCCGCAGTCTCGGCACAAAATTTCTCGGACCCGATGGCGATCTCCTCGGCCCCCTCGCCGCCATGATGACCGTCTCCAATCACACCATCTTCAAGCTCGGCTACCTCGCTCGCCCCGACATGCTTCTCACCCTCTGGCTCATCCTCGGTTGGCTCATCACAACCTTCTGTCTGCTTCGCGCTTCTTCCCCTCTCCCTCATAAGGGAGAGGGCAGGGTGAGGGTTTCTTCTCCTTTGCTTCTCTTCTCCTTCTTCCTCACCGTCGCCCTCGCCGGCCTCACCAAAGGCCCCGCCGCCATCATCCTCCTTCTCTTCCTCTTCATCTTCTCCCGCATCACCACCCGCTCATTCCTCACGCCGCTCAAACAAAATCCGCTCGCCTTCGCGCTCGGCTCGCTCACCGCCCTCGCCCTCATCTCCGCTTGGGCGATCTCCGTCTACCACATCAACCCCGATCACTTCCGCAACGTCCTCCTCGGCCGCGAAATCATCGGCCGCATCACCGGCGAGGGTCGTGAAGGCGGCGACAAAAACCTCCTTCAGATCATTCTCGAAATCCCAAACCACCCGCTCTTCTACCTCATCCGCTTCGCCCCCTGGTCCATCCTTTCATTGCTCGCAATCTTTCAACTCTGGCGCTCGCGCAGCATGAATATCGACGGTGCCACGACTCGCCGGGTGTCTTCACCGGAGAGTCGTGCTTCTACACTCTCTCCCTCTGGGAGATGGTTGGGTGAGGGTTCTATCCAACCCCCCTCCCTTGAGGGAGGGGGCGAGGGGGTGGGTGAAACGAAAAAATCAAATAACGGTGCCACGCCTCGCCCAACGTTCTCGACGGAGAGCCGTACTGATCATTCTTCCCCTCTCCCTCATGAGGGGGAGGGTGATTGCGAGTCTTCGAGCGATCGGGTGAGGGTGACCCAACCGCGGTCACCATGCGATGCTTTCTCCTCACCCCTCCGTCCCTGGCTCCTCTCCGCCACGCTCCTCATCATTCTCATCATCGCCCTCTTCTCCCTCTCCGCGGGCAAGCGTGCGGATTATCTCGCCGCCGCCTATCCCGCCGGCTCCATTCTCGCCGCCGCATACTGGCTCAACGGCCCGCTCCGCCTCGGCCGCCGCTTCCCCTTCCTCGCGCCGCTCACCGCTTGTCTCTGCCTCACAGGTCTCACCCTCGAACTCAATCACGATCGCTACGCCCCCACACCCGCCTTCTCCGCCTCATTGCGCACATTTATTGACAAGGCCCACGCACAACTCACCTCCGCGCCGCTCCCCCTCGTCTTCTACAACGCCGGCGACACCCACCTTCAGGCCCTCCTCGGCTTCTCCGAACTCGATTCCCGCAAGCCCATCCTCGATCTCATTGATCAACACAAAACGTTTTACGTCATCTCCGGCTCCTGGAAATCCAAGGATTCTCCCGACACCCTCACCGATCTCCCCGCCTGGCTCGCCGAACGTCACGAACCTGTCACCCTCGACATCCTCCTCCGCTCGCAAGGCGACGCCCGCACCGACTCCTGGCCCGCCCCCCTCATCCTCACCCGCATCTCGCCTCTGCCGAAATAGCGCAATTATCCTTCCCACGTTCGCAATAGCCGGGCCGCTACGCGGCCCTGGCGCTCAATCACAGATCAAGTATCCAATTTGCCAGTGCCACTGCAATGAACCGTGCCGGCATGCTGCTGAGGTGCCTTTCGTTCTTCGAGAATGGAGTTGCAGATGAAGAATTCCTCCTTCCTCTACGCTGCTTCGAGTTGATTGGGATCGCATCCGTCGGAGTTGAAAGTCAATTCAAATCCTTCTCTTCTCTGTGCCTCTGTGGTGAATTCTTTCCCGCTGTCCGGAATACGCCCAGCACGCTCAAATTCCGGCTTCCGGATGCTGGCTCCACGCTCCTTTCCTCTTCCATTCAAGCGCAACCCCCGCGCGTTCCGATAATTTGGGCAAGGCCCCTTCGCATCTTCCTCATGCGGAGTGCTGGCCATTTTCAATCTCGTTTCTTTCGCTCCTCACGCGCAACTTCTGCGCTCTCGCAAGGGCCTCTTCGTGCGAACCCTCGCCATCGTCAACCAGAAAGGCGGCTGCGGAAAAACCACCACCGCCATCAACCTCGCCGCCATCTTCGCGCGCAGAGGTCTTCGCACGCTCCTCGTGGACATGGACCCGCAGGCTCACTGCGCCCTCGGTCTCGGTGTGCCCGAAGACCGCATTGAATTCTCTATCGCCGACGCACTCCTCTCCGACACCTTCGGCGAAAAAGAGCTCGGCTCCCTCCTCTGGGATGTCTCGCGCAACCTCTATCTCGCGCCCTCCACCATGCGGCTCGCCGGCCTTGAATCACCCACCGGCGGTCTCCACGCACGCCACGATCGCGACCGTCGTCTCGAATTCATCCTCAATCGCCTCGCGCCGCATTTCGATCGCTGCATCATTGATTGCCCGCCCACTATTTCGCTGCTCACCTTCAACGCCCTTCGCGCTGCACGCGAAGCGTTGATTCCCGTCGAGACCGGTTTCTTCGCACTTCGCGGCGCAGACAAGCAGTGGAACACCATTCAGCGCGTCATCCGGCACATCGGCCGCCCCATCGCCTGCCACATCGTGCCCACCATGTTCCGTCCCGATTCCACCGTCGCGCAAGGCATCCTCGCCGCGCTTCGCCGACAGTTCGCAGGCCAGATCGTCCCCGTCGTCATTCGTGAGCACACATTGCTTCGCGAATCCGCCAGCTTCGGCCAGCCCATCATCGAATACGCGCCCGATTCCGAAGCGCTCGCTGATTACACCGCGCTTGTGGACTGGCTTGAAGATCATTCCCTCAAGCCTGTGCTGCAGGTCGAAATCGCCCCGCGTGTCCACACGCTCACCGGCGATCCCGCCAAGGATGATCCTCCGCAACCCGCCCCGCGCGTTCACCAGTTCACGCCGCACCCGCATGCCTCCGTACCAGACTCACAGAGCTCTTCGCAGGAATTCAACACTGATTCATCACCTGGCAGCAACGTGTACTCACCCGTACCGCCATTCGCTCCCGAACGCGCCGGTTACAAGCCCACAATCGCCAACCTCATGAGTGAAATCGCCGGCGATCGTCTTTCTGCTGTCGCGCAAGCCAACTCGCCCGGCTCGCGCGCTGCAGAACTCGCACGCCGTCTTGCCACGCCGCCGCGCCGCTCAGGTGATGCTCCTGCAGAGTTTGACACCGATCCTGCACTTGATTCTCACGCAGCGAATTCATCTCCGCGCGTCAACACCCTCAACGCCAATCCATCGACACAAACAATCCAGGCAACGGCAACCCCGTTGAAATCAGAGTCAGCAATCCTCGCAACCTCCGCCGAAGTCGAAATCGATCTTGCAGCCCCCGAACTCGAGGAAGTCTTCGCTGATCCTGTCGCTGAAGATGCGCAACTCCAATCAGAGACTCGCTTCGGCGTCATTCCCATCCGCAACGGCGCGCTCTTCTGTCAGCCCGGCCTGGCTCATCAGCAGATGTTCATCTCCGGCGATTTCAACAACTGGACCTCCGGCGTCTCAATGGAATTTGATCCCCAGGTCAACGCCTTCATCGCCATGCTCGCGCTGCCCGCCGGCAGCTATCGCTATCGCCTCTGCATTGACGGCCGCTGGCAACCAGACCCGCACAACCCGCATCAGGTCGCCGACGCCGCGAATCAGATGCACAGTCTTCTGATCATCCCCACTGAACAGGCTTCATCATGACGCGCGTGATTGATCCATACGATGAGCTCGCTTCGCTCTTCCTCACCTCCGGTCCCACCGATGCGCCGCTTCGCCCCCTTCACGCCGGTGCGATCAAGGAAATCCTGATCGTTGGTCACCTTCCCGTTCGCGCCGGTCTCTGGCTCACGCCCTATGCCGATGCCCGCGCTCGGCAGGTCGGCGCCGTCGCGCTCCTCCGCTTTGATGTACCCGAAACAAGCCTGCAGATTCTCCGCGCGCCCCAGCGAATCGCCGACGCCAAGGATCCCAAATCACTCGAAGAGGCTGTTCACCTGGTTGCATCTTCAATCGCCTTGTGGGTCATTCGCCCCGGCACCGACTGCAACGCTGATGCGCTGATCAAGCTCAACCCCGACCGTATCACGCTCCTTTCCAGTGCAGATGACGCTGCCGTCATCAATGCGTATCAAGTTCTCAAGTCGCTCGCTGACGCCGCGAATCGCGCCCAGTGTGCAATGCCATCTGTTGGCCTCGCTGTCGTTGGCGCGGAATCCAAGAGTGCTGCCATCACAATTGACCGGCTGAATCGCACTGCCACCGCCAATCTCAATCTCGAAATCTCTCTGGATCTTTGCTTGCCGCGCATGGATGCAGGCATTCGCAGCACCCGCTACATGTCGTTTCCTGCGTCCGCTTCCGCACAGAATTCTGCGAACGCGCCGCCATCACCCATCAATGCACTTGCGACTATTTCGCAAGCTTTCAATTGGATTACTGCTGCGGAAAAAGACGCGATTCACATTCCTGAGCCGATTCCGTTCCCTGTGCAGACGCCGCTGCCCGCGCCGGTCACGCCTCCGCCGATGCGCCCAGCAGCATCCGCGCCGCAGCCGACAATTGAATCGCCAAAGCCTCGCGCGGAAGCACAACCTCAGCAAGTCGAACCCCCAGCTTCGCAAGTCGCGCCGACATCCGCACAGCCACCGGCAATGTCCGGAGTCGCGTCCCAACCCTCTATCACGACGCAATCGACAACTGGCGTGCAACCCGCTCCGCACAAGCTCGCGCCCAAGCAACCATGCTTGGAAGAGCTCAAGGAGCCGGCCCGGGCGAGCGAACCGGACGTGCAAGGCAAACCGCTCGGTCTCACGGGTTGCGTCGAAGGCCTGATCGCGCTTCCGTTC
>DASZQE010000306.1:0-7495 GCA_035550175.1 Phycisphaerales bacterium
CGAGCATACCGCTAACTCTTTGCATCCCACAGACTTGAATTCAACCCCGGAAGAAGAATGACCAACCGCCATCTCTCAACCCTTCGCGCTCCGTCTCTTGTCTTGGCAATCCTCCTTGCCGCACTCTCGCTCACAACCCGGGAAGCCTCCGCGCAGCTCCGCATCGTGGACTACAACGTCGCGCAGCTCAACGGCAACCTCACCGCCCTCGCCGGCGTCATCCAGGCGCTCGGCGTTGACGACAAGCTTGGCTGGACCGTCCCTGTTTCCGTCTTCGTCTTTCAGGAAGTCCAGTCCGCAGACCTCACGCCACTCCAGAACATCCTCAACACCAACGCGCCGCCCGGCGTCTCCTACACCGCTGCCACCTACACCTCCAGTGGGCTCGAAGATAGTTCCGCCGGCGCCGAAGCCCTCTTCTACCGCAACGGGCTGCTCACAGAAATCACCTCCGGCCACGCCGACATCCCCACAGGGTCCAACCGCAACACAGACCGGTGGCGTCTTCGCCTCCTCTATTCCCCAGGCGTTCCTTGGCTCACAACCCCAGGTGCTGATGACACTTTCTATGTCTACGGCATGCATCTTCCCGCCAGCAATACGTCACAAGACGCCATCGACCGCGCCAACGCCGTCACCGCCATCCGCAACAACGCCGCAGCGCTCGGGTCCGCAGCGCACATCATTTATACCGGTGACATGAACCTCTACACCAACTCCGAGCAGGCCTACCAGAATTGGATCGCCGCTGGCATCAATCAGGCCTTTGACCCTCTCGGCACGGGTTCTTGGGCCGGGTCCGGCAACGCCATCAAGCACACCCAATCTCCCTGCAATACAAGCTGCGCTCTCGTCGGCGGCGGCATGGATGATCGCTTCGATCTTCAGCTTTCCAATGCACAATTCAACGACTTCGATGGCCTTCAGCTCATCTCGAACACCTATCGTGCATTCGGCAATGACGGACTTCACTACAACCTCGACATCAACTCGCCCGCCAATCAGTACTACCCCGCCAACCTTCCGCGCTCCAACACGCTCGCAGGCAATCTCAAAATCGCCTCCGACCACATTCCCGTCATCGTCGAATATCGTCTTCCTGCCGCCATGACCGCCTCACTCACGGAAGACTTCGGCCGCGTCATTCAGAACGCAGAGATCTACGTCACCCTCTCGGTGCAGAACACCACTCCCGTATCGGTCGCAGTTGGTGGCGATATCCTCGACTACTCCGCGGAAGGATCCGGCACGCTCGCTGACGCCTTCATCTCCAATTCGCTTGTCGCGCTCTCCGCTGCCGATGTCAATCAACTTCAACTCGATACATCCGTGGTCGGCGACGGCGAAGGTGACATCGCTCTCACCTCCACCTCCGAAGGTTGCCGCGATGCCAACCAATTCCTCTCCACGCTCGGCACCATCCTTCGCCCCTCAAATCCTTCTTTCTCAAACTCCTCCGCAGTCACCTCAACAACGATTCCCCTGGCTTTCGATGCCGACACCGGCACGCAGCCCATCAACGTCCCCATCTACAACTACAACTTCGATTTTCACCAGTCGCTCCTCGATATCGATTCCGTGGAAATCCCCTCCGCTCCCTTCGCGTACCTCGGCGGCGCAGCCGCCAACATCGGCGCCTCTCGCGCAACACTCAACTTCTCCATTAACACCAACGGCCTGTCGCCCGGCTTGCACTCCGTCGCCCTCGCCGTTCACACCAGCGATGAAAACATCCCCGGCGAAACCACCTCCGTCCTCAACCTCACTCTCAACGTAACCATCAACGGCGCCGCTCCCTGCGTCGCCGATATCGCCCCCAAGGGCGGCGACGGTCTCGTCAATATTGATGACCTCACCTCGATCATTCTTTCCTGGGGCACCAACAACCCCGCCGCAGACATCGCTCCGCCTGGTGGCGACGGCAATGTGAATATCGATGACCTCACCGCAGTTATCCTCGCATGGGGAGCTTGCCCATGATTCAACCCAGACAGCGGTTCGCCTGCTCCGTTTCGATGCTCTGCACACTCGCGCTCACGCCCGCCCTCTTTGCCGGCTCCGCGCGCCCCACGGTGCTGTACGTCGATGACGATGCGCTCGCTTCAGGCAACGGTCTCACATGGTCCACCGCCTTCCGCAATCTGCAGGATGCACTCGCCTTCGCCGCAACACACCCATCAATCTCCGAAATCCATGTCGCCGCCGGAACCTACCAGCCCGATCGCTCCGCGGCCTTCCCGCTTGGTTCGCACGATCGCTCCGCTTCCTTCCATCTCCTCAGCAACGTCACCATCCTCGGCGGCTACTTCGGCCTCTCCGCTGGCGGCGATCTCACGCCCGATACCCGCAACCCCATCGCCGCGCCCACCATCCTCTCCGGCGATCTCCTCAGCGATGACGACTTCTCTCTCGCGCCCTCTCAATTCCTCAACCACGCCGACAACGCCTTCCACGTCGTCACCGCCCTCAACATCACCAACGCCAAACTCGATGGCCTCGCCATTTCTGCCGGCTATGCCGACGGCCCCGACCTCGGCGACACAATCGACTCTCAGAATCAGGGCGCAGCGCTCAGCATCTTCAACAGCTCCCTCACCCTGAACGACTGCCTCTTTACCGCCAACTTCTCCGCCAACCACGCCGCCGTCAATGATCACGGCACCACCATCTACACCAACTGCGTCTTCTCTTTCAACTATGCCGACGCCTTCGCCGCCGGTCTCTATCTCCACGCCGATGCCCACGCATCACTGACTTCCTGCCGCTTCGATCAGAATCTCACCCCCCTCGATGGCGCAGGCATGTTCTCCGCCACCGTCAACCCGCTCACCATCACCGACTGCGTCTTCCAGAACAACAACTCCGACCGCGGCGCGGGTCTCTTCATCGCCCAGAACACCTCTCCCGTTATTAACAACGGAACCTTCCAGTACAACGCCGCCAATTTCGGCGCTGGTACTTATGTCGATATCGGTGCATCCCCCGCATTCCACGGCGGCATGTGGTGTACCAACGACGCCCAAAACTCCGGCGGTGGAATCAACAACAACTTCGCCTTCACCACCATCGACAACGCCATGTTCCTCGGCAACACCTCGGCCGTCGGCAACACCGAAGGCGCCGGCGGCGGCGGCGGTTCGGGCGGCGCAGGATTCTGGACTTCCGGCGGCGCGCCAGTTGTCGATTCCTGCACATTCACCCAGAACTTCGCCTCCTTCGGCGCAGGTTTCTACGCTAACGAAAACGCCGACTCGCTCGTCATCAATTGCTCCTTTGCCGACAACCAGGCTGGCGAAGGCGCAGGCGCGTACAACCTCATGTCCACCGCCCGCCTCGCCAATTGCACCTTCACCAACAACCACGTCCAGGAAGAAGGCTTCCCCGTCGGCGGCGCAGTCTCTGATTACTTCAGCGTCGCAGCCGTCGAAAGCTGCACCTTCACCGATAACTCCGCCACGCTCGGTGGCGGCGCAATTTATAACGAGGGCTCCACACCCTCAGTCACCTCCTGCGTCTTCGTCCGCAACAGCGCACACAACTATTTCTGTGGTTGGGGCGGCGCAATCATGAACTCCTTCGATTGCCACCCCGCCATCACCAACTGCTCTTTCGTCAACAACCACGCCGATCAGGGCGGTGCAATCTTCAACACCACGTTCTCCTACGCCGCCATCACCAATTGCACCATGGCCGGCAACTACTCTTCCGGCCGCGTTGATGGCTATGGAAACTTCCTTTCTGGCGGTGGCGTCTATAACTCCGATCAATCTGAGACCACCATCACCAATTGCATCCTCGCCCTCAACGCTCCCAATGATCTTGATGGCATCACGCCGGCCTTCTCCTTCACCATCATGCCCGGCATTCCCGCAGGCAATCACAACATCTCCGCCGACCCGCGCTTCACAGCGAATCCCGGTCCCGGCCCCGACAATCAATGGATGACCGCCGACGATGAGCCCGGCAATCTCTCGCTCACGTACGCTTCACCGGCCATCGACGCCGGCGACAACACCGCCAAGCCTCTCATCATCTCAACCGATGTCGCCAACCTTCCGCGATTCGTCGATGATCCCGACACCGCCGACACCGGCTCGCCCGATGATGCCCGCGAACCCATCGACATCGGCGCATATGAATTCCAGCCCAACCCTTGCTCCGCCGATGTCGCGCCGCTGAATCAGTCGGGCCTCTCCACACCCGATCACATCGTGGATTTCCTCGATCTCTCCGCCGTCATCCTCGCATGGGGTTCTTCCGGATCCCCCGCCGACATCAATCACGACGGCGTCGTTGATATCTCCGACCTCACCGCCGTCATCCTTCATTGGGGCGAATGTCCGTGAAGACGTTCGGTTCTCCTCAGCCGCCCAGACCTGATTTCGTTTTCGCGTAAGAAATGAGTTCGTGAAGGGAGGGACCTTGAACATATGCAAAACCATTCCGGCAGCGTTGTTCCTCGCGCTCCTCGCCGCAGCCCCCGTGCATGATCCCCACGCACACTCGCTCGCCAGGCCCTCTGCAAGAATCTCCGCCGGTGCCGGCCCCGACTCCATAACCTGCGCCGTTATTGGCGATTACGGCGACAATTCCCCCGCCGAAGCCTCTGTCGCCGCCCTCGTTAACAACACTATTCGGCCGCAATTCATTCTCACAACCGGCGGCAACAATGCTCTTTCACACTCATTCGCCGATTACGACCTCGTCGTCGGCCAGTTCTATCACCAATACCTCTTTCCATACATCGGCATCTACGGTGCGGGCGCAGCTTCTGAAAACAACTTCTTCCCCGCGCCGGGCAATCAGGATTGGGATGGCGACAACCTCGCCGGGTTCCTCAACTTCTTCAGTCTGCCGGGCAACGAACGTTATTACGATTTCATCCGCGGCCCCGTCCGCTTTTTCGTCGTCGACTCCGACCCGCGCGAGCCTGATGAAACCAACTACCCATCCGCGCAGGCATTCTGGCTCCGCAAAGGTCTCGAATCCTCTACATCCGCATTTAATATCGTCATCTTTCATCATCCCGCCTTTTCCTCCGGCACCGTAAACGGCCCCTCTTCGTGGATGCAATGGCCCTTCAAGCTCTGGGGCGCCGATGCCGTCATCTCCGGCGACGATCACGTCTACGAACGTCTCGACTTCGGCGGCATACCGTTCTTCGTCGTCGGTGCCTCCGGCCAGCCGCTCGATAGTTTCGCCACGCCCCTTCCACAATCCATCCTCCGCTACAGCGCCGACTTCGGCGCAATGAAAATCTCCGCCGATGCCTCGCACCTTACCTTCGACGTGTATTCACTCGCTGCCGGCGGTTCGATCATCGATTCTCTCACCATCACCCCCGATCAGCCCCAACCTGATCTCATTCCGCCCAACCGCTACTGGGAATTCTGGGATCAGGGCTATTACCCCGGCGACGGCTGGAATGCGCCCGGCTACGTCGAGATAAAAACTTGGTCCGCTTCCTCCACCCAAATCGGGTACGGCGATGGTGATGAAATTACCACCGCCTTCTACGGCCCCGATCCCGACAACAAATACATCACCACTTGGTTCCGCCGCGAAATCTCCATTCCCGACCCCTCCATCTATTCTTCGCTTCGTCTCGCCATCCTTTGCGATGACGGTGCGATCGCCTACATCAACGGCATCGAAGTGTTCCGCACCAACATGCCCTCGGGTCCCGTCTCCATCAACACGCTCGCGTCCTCCGATGTCAGCGGAGCGCAGGAAGCCACACTCTACGAAACCCTCGTCAATCCATGCCTCCTTCGCGCCGGCGCCAACGTCGTCGCGGCCGAGGTTCATCAGTCCTCGCCATCGTCACCCGATCTTTCATTCGAGCTCGTTCTCTCGCCCTCGCCGCTCCCGCCTCCGCCCTGTCTCGGCGCCTGTCCCGCTGACATCGCGCCGCCCGGTGGCGACCACCTCGTCAACATCGATGACCTTACGTCCGTCATCCTCGCATGGAACACCACCAATAACTTCGCGCTCGACATCAACGACGATGGCATCATCAACATCGATGACCTCACCGCCATCATCCTCTCCTGGGGTGCTTGTAACTAACCCCGCCCTTGAGGGAGGGGACTTGGGGACAGATGAATCGAACGCATTCGAAAATGTGCGAGTGGGTTTCAACCACTCACGCCATCCTCGGCGTTCCTCTCCCAAACACCGTCAATAGCAAACCGAGCAATCCCAGCGCGCACCCGCCCAGGATGTACCACGTCGTCCCATCCGTAAAGTGCCCGGTGAACGCCTTTGTGAATTGGTCCGCAAACGAATCCGATGCATTCACCCCGACGATCAAAAGGGCAATTCCCAGAACAAAGATCACGATGCCGACTATTCTTGTTGCGTTCATGGCAAGCTCCTTATCTTGATCCACCTTGGCATTCCTCTCGTTATCTTCCCGTCGGAAAACTACGCTGCGCCGAATTATGCAAATCCGTATGGCAGATAGCCCAGAATCAGCAGCACAAGAATGATCACCAGCAGCGTCCCCAGCACACCGCTCGGCCGGTATCCCCATTCTCGACTGTATGGCCAGGCAGGAATCGCGCCGATCAACAATACAATCAACAGAATCAGAAGAATAAGTCCCATGGTTGTACTCCAGTCTCAATCTTGGTCATCACGATCGGCTGACAACGTCTCAGCCGTCGTTGCTCGCAGTCGTCCGGCCTTCACCCGTAACTTTGCGCGCGCGGATTCATCTCCGCATGATCTCGATATGAAACATTGGTCATGCGAACCACGAACGCCGTGCATGTCCGCAGGTCGGCGGCCGCATTCGCCTATGTGAGTACACTGGTCCCGATCGCCCGTGTTCACGCTCCCGGGATCTTCCACATGACCCGTCGTTTTATTCTTTGTTCATTGGGCTGTATCGCTGCGATATCCGCGATTCTCGGCGTCTCGATCACGTTCTTCCAGCCGGATGTGTTTCGGAAACCTCCCGCTCCCGCCGACATTGTCTCTGCGCAATATCTTCTGTACGAACGCTCCGATTCTTCGTTCTTCGTCATCATCAGACGGGAGCGACATTCAATCCTCGTCCACGGACAGCGATTCACCGACACCCCGCTCGCTTCTTTGAAAATCTTCCCGCATATGTCGAGGATGGCAGTCTCACAAGCCCCATCCTCGCCCTCAGGCAGGAGTGGCCCGAAGATATTCCCGATCCCTTCGCAACCGTGGGACCGCCGGATTCTGCCTTCGATCACGAAGCCCTGGTGATGCAGATCGACGGCGAACCGAGGAATTCCAGGCGCATCATCGTTCAATACGAGTGCTCAAGCGAACTGTCCGAGTGGAAAATGTCCGATCTGCCCGCCGGCCTTTCGCTGGCATACAGATACAAAGTCGGCGATGTCAATTTTTCTCAGCACACCGACGATCCAAAATCCCGGCGCACCACCCACATCCTCTGGTCCGGTTTTCAGCACAACTCAATCGTCTATTCGCTTGACAGCTTCCTCGTGCTGCTCCT
>DASZQE010000307.1:0-4154 GCA_035550175.1 Phycisphaerales bacterium
TGTTGAGATAAAAAATCGGAAAGAGGTAGAGCGCCTGCACGACCGTCACGGCCCAGAAGCCGCCCCTGCCGATGAAATCAATCCCGGAATGAACGAGGCCGAGCTTCATCAACAGCGCGTTGATTGCGCCGCTGGTTCCGAGAAGATGCTGCAGGCCGATCGCGCCGACAAATGCGGGAAGGATCATCGGCACGAGGACACAAATTCCCAGCGCGGACTTGCCGGGAAAATTGAACCGCGCGCTGAGCATCGCGAGCGGAAGGGCGATGAGGAAACTGATCAGTGTGGTGCTGCACGCGAGGCCCAGCGAATGCAGGAGACCTGTGCGAAGCATCGGATCCACAAAGACCATTTTCACGTGATAGAGCGTCAGGCTCGCTCCGCCATCGTGATCTGCGCGAACGCTCTCAAATCCGCCCTGCACGGTCAGCCAGATGGGATACAGCATGACGATCGTGAGCATCGCGATCAGGGAGATCGCGAGCAGCGAGGCGCGAGTGTTGCGCGAGACATGCATGGGCGCAGTGTAGCGGTCCGTGAAAACCGTGATTGTTCACGAGCACTGGCGGCACGGTGGATCATTGAACGTTCGCCCCCTCGAATGGTTCAATCCCTGGTGCTGTCTTTCACCGCCTTGTCCAGGGAGTTGAAAAAGGCTTCGCCGGCGTACGGCGCAGCATTCAGCCGCTCATACTGCTCCTGAAGTTTTTTCGTGGCCGCATCGATCTGCGATTGGTACTTCGCACTGACTTTTTCTTCAAGATCGGGCGGCAAATTGCCCAATCGCTCAAACACTTCGCCAAGCGCCTTGTTGCGAAGCACGAGCGCCTTGTAGTCCTCGATTGCGGTCTTTGCGGAAGCTTCATCGGTGACGGACTCAAAGATGCGTGAAATGCCGTTCATCAGATCAAGACCCGTGCGAATGTACCCTTCGGCGTCGGGAATCAGGTCGGCAATGATCGAGACGGCGTTGGAAGCGACGAGTCCTTCGCCGACGGTCTTGTCGGTCGCGAGCACATCAATGATGATGGGCGTGGGGCCGAAGTGAATAGGTGACGATTCTGTGTTTGGCGCGGGGACCAAAAACGTGAGCTTGCCGTCCGAAGGAAGCTCATCGAGGAATCGAAGGCTAGTGTTGAAGCCTTCTTCGTGATACGTCATGACGCGAAGCACCAGCGAAGACTTCGCAGGAAGTTGGCTGACGGCTTTGATGGAAAACGTACCGGTAATGTCCGTGTCGCCGTTGAGCGCATCAGGATGATCGAGCTTGATGTCGGAGAGCTCGATTGGAAGCGGCGTACAGGAAATCTTGGCTTCACTCGACGCGGTGTGCGCAACACGGGCTCCGCCCGATGACACACCGGTGAGGCGGGATTCATTGTCGGTCAATTTGAGCGTGACGAGATGTCCACCCCATGTGAGCGCGCAATGTGCGGAATGATCTCGTGCCAACTCGGCATCGAGAATAATGCGGATGTTGCGTCCGGATGTGATGAGGCTGTCAACATCGCTGGGGAGCTTTGACGCGATTTTTGAATCGGCATCGACGGCGAGATTGGCGCGGAGCCAGTCGGCTGTCTGCGTGTTCAGCGGCGGGGGCTGCAGAGGCGAATCAAACGCAAGCAATGCAAGGAACGTGCCGAGCGCGATGGATGGAGATTTCATGGCACCAGTAGACCGTGAAAATCACGACCAGCCAAGGATGACGGCGGTGAGGTCGTCAATGTCCACGACGCCATCATTGTTGAGATCGGCGGGGCATGCGTTCGTGCAGGTTCCCCAACTCAGGATGATGGACGTGAGGTCATCAATGTTCACGAGGCAATCGCCCGTTGCGTCACCCTGCACGAGTGATGACGGCGAAAACTGCCAGGCCACAGCGACATCGCGCGACCCGCCGAGGCCGTCGGAACGTGAGACCTGAAGAACATAGTCGCCAGGCTGCAGATTGTTGATGTAGAGATGCTCGATGTTGTCCACAGACG
This sequence comes from Phycisphaerales bacterium, assembly GCA_035550175.1. Taxonomy (GTDB): domain Bacteria; phylum Planctomycetota; class Phycisphaerae; order Phycisphaerales; family SM1A02; genus DASZQE01. The sequence continues at coordinate 1,986 of DASZQE010000307.1, forward strand.
ATTGACTGACCACGTTGCCTGTCGTGAACACCGAAAGCCCCGGGTTCCCCACGAGCGTTTGCAGAGAGGTGGATGCGGTTTGCACTTTCCAGAGCGTCAGCGTGAAGTTGGCGGATGTGCCTGCGGAAGAAAATATGGGTATCTGGCGGTTCCACGTAGCGAGGATGCTGACCTCGGGCGCAAGATTGCAGACATGGAAGCGGTAATACATTGATGAATTGTCGTTGACCGATGCAAGATCCCAGCCGGTCCACGTCGCCGTCATGGAAGCGGGAACTGCTCGCTGGCCGTTCTGCTCCGCACCAGTCAGGATCAGATGGGAATTGTTGACGTTGACGACGTCCACACCATAGTGGGCATCAATCGGCTGCGTGGTGATGCCGCGCGATGCGCCTGAGGTGACTGGATTGTTCGTCCAGCCTGCCCGATGCACGGCACCGGCAAGCAGAACAGCCTTGATAACTTCCGGGCGGCGTGCATTCGTGTCTGCGGAAACGGAAATATCCGTCATGGCGGTCTGCTCAAGCACCGCGCACGCAGCGGAAACAATGGGCGTGGAATAACTCGTGTATGGCGCGTCCGCGACGATTTCGGGCTTGAGACGACCGGGTCCGTCGAGCGTTGCGGGCGTGGGATCGCTCACGTGTTGTCCGTTCGCAAGACCTACTGCGACGCCGTTGTACATGTCCGCCATCAGTGCGGCAGCTGGGTTTCCCGCGTTGTTGACGCCGTTCACGAGAAGAATATTGTCGCGCGTGATGACGTAATCGGCACGGCGAAGACAGTCATTGTTGGCAGCGGCTGGTGAAAGGTCGCCGACCCATGAGTTGTTCATGATCTTGACACCGCCGGGCGTCGCCAGCGGGAAAATTGTGTTGCCCTGGCCCGTCCGGAGGTAATCATTCTGCACCCATCCGCCGGCTGAGTAGCAATAGATGCTGGTGATGCCCTGAGCGATTGAGTTGGCATCCACTCCGTAGTAGTACCCACCAACGTCGTTCGCATGAGGGGAGATGCCGCCTGTACCCGAGAGAAACGTGAAGACCTTACCTGCAAATTGCGGAAGGCCGGTATTCGGCTCGTAATCATTTCCGGATGGGGGAGCTTCGATTTGCGCTACAGGTACTCCGGCACCATTCGGAGCGCCGAGTCCAAGACGCCCGAGAAGAAGGTTGTACCCAACATCATCCGAAATCCCTGCGGAGGCTGATATTGATGTGAAAACCGTCGCAAGGGCACAGGAGGCAACAAGCACGATGCGGCGCTGAGCATGCGGAAATGACATTTGGCCTCCGACGAGGATCACGTGCGCGGATATAGACGCAAAAGTAGGGAAACCCTGTGAATCAAGGTATCACTGACTTGCACAGAAGCAACGAAGTATTTGGGGAAGGATTGCGAAAACGGCTGCCGATAAGTGCGATTTCTCAATGAGAACCCGGATCAGCCGCGGTTTGTGGGTTTGGTTTGGTTTCCAGAAGTGTGCGAAGATGGGTCAACAATTCATCGCCATAAGCAAGGTCTTGCCCGACAACCGTCCAATGAATGCCTTGATCATTCGGGTCGCCGGTGGTGTACCGCGAGGATTTGCTGCGAGTCCATGTGCTGCGCTGTTGACCAGGCATATCGCTGCGTTCCATGTACACGAAAACACGGATTTCAAGCGGTGAGTTCGTTTGCGTCAGGTCGACAGACGGTGAAGAAAGCGAAAGAACGTCCGGAGCAGCGGCGGTCTGAGCTGAATCCGGGCTGATCGGCCAGAATTCAAAGCGAACACGCCGACGCTGGTGCATAAGGGTGTTTTCCAACGATTGTGCAACAGAAGGCTCATCAACCTCCCAAGGTTCCAATATTGAACCAGCCGGTTGAGTCTCCGTCTCAACGATACCTTGCCGAGGATCGATGAACGCGAGCGGAAAGTGATAGTCATGAGCTGTCTGCTTGACGGCATCAAATGCTTCCCGATACCGGGGAGCGGAAATCTGAACAATGCCGGACTGCATGTGCGTCGAGCACCCGCCGACACCCATCAACATACACAGGGCGAAGATCAAGGGGATGGTGATTCCGAAGCGGAATGAATGACGCATGGATGGAGTTTATCGGAGCAACGTCAGTCGAGTAGTTCAATTGAAACCCGTATGCAAAGAACGAGCGACCTTCCGGAAT
>DASZQE010000308.1:0-2018 GCA_035550175.1 Phycisphaerales bacterium
AACGATTGGTCGAAATATCGCCCCCGGATGGTCCTGGCGGAGGACCTGGAGAAACTGCCGCTGGATGAATTAGGCGACTCGCGGCTATGCAAATTCATGCGCGAGATCGGCTATCGCGCCTGCGCCCGCACGTTCAACACCCTCTTCTTCGAGCAACGGTGATGCCATGACGACCTTTGCGACGTTTCAATCCCCCACCGCTGTCTCCCGAATCCAATCTGTGCGCGACGCGCTCATGCGCCATCGCCCGGTTCGAACGGCGTGGATCGCCTGCAAAGCCGTCAATTACCTCTTCACGTTCGGTGTTCGGCAGATCTGCTGGCTCGTCGAATCACTCGAATTGCAGCACGGGCATTACGAATCTAGGCAGAAGCAGCTTCCCATTGACCGCGATGGGCAGCCCCTTCCGTGGTACACGTATCCCGCGATCCAATACATCAGCCAGCTCGATCTGAGCGATCGCGATGCGTTCGAATTCGGCTCGGGTAACGGCTCGCTCTTCTGGGCCGCCCGCGTGAGGACGCTGATCAGCGTGGAAAGCGATCCGCAGTGGCACGGGATGATTTCGAGCAAGAGATCGGAGAATCAGCAGGTGCTGCTGGAAGAGAATCTGGATCTGTACCCGCATTCGATTCACCGCAGCGGAAAAAAATTCGACCTGATCATCGTCGACGGCAAGCGCCGCCGGCCGTGCGCTGCTGAAGCGGTTGAGTGTCTGGCCGCGAACGGCATGATCATCCTCGACAACTCAGACTGGTACCCCAAAACCGCGCAGCTCCTCCGCGACACCGGACTCATCCAGATCGATTTCACAGGTTATGGCCCAGTCAACAACTACACGTGGACGACGTCGCTTTTCCTCACACGCGGCGTGCAGCTCCGCCCCAGAACAAATCGCATGCCAGAGCCCGGAATCGGCAGTCTTGTGCAAACAGGTGATGAGTAGTTGTCACTTGGTCCCGGAGATGACGCGTGTGAATTCCAGGTCGTATTCCCGATCCACGGCAACGTAGTCATGAAACCGAATCGGAAATGTCATCGGATGCGTCTTGGCCGAATCGACGGCGGGCGCGCTCTTTTTTGTGTGCGTGGCGTCCGATCCGAACCCAATGTTGCTCACCAGATTTCGCGACGGCACGACCGACAATCCCGATTGAATCAGTCGCGCAAAGCTCCACTGGAAGTCCCAGGTGTCGATCTCGCCGCGATGGACCTTGTCGTAGAGCGCCAGCCGCGATTCATAGAGCCGCGGGTCGGCCAGGACATCCTTGATCCGATTGCGAATCTCCTCGCTGCCCCAGAGTCCCATGTTGACGTCATAATGCTTCCATGCGCGGCGCCACGACGCCCAACCCCAGATCGAGCCGCAGTACGAAAAATGGTACGGTTGGCAATTGGCTTTCCATCCGCCCGGAAGCGGATTGAATCCGCTGATCATCATGATCCGCTCATCGTCGCGGTATCGCGTCAGCATTTCATCGAAAAAGCGAAACAATGTCGGGTCCGGCAGACAGTCGTCCTCCAGAACGATTGCAGAGTCAACCTGTGTGAAGACCCAGTCGAGTCCGCTGGAGACACGTTTGCGGCACCCCAAATTTTGATCCGAAAAATTCGTCAGCACTTCGCACTGCCAATCAATCCGCTTCAGCACCGCTTTTCGCGCCGCTGCGCTGCGCTCAGTTTCCCCCGGGCGATCCGCGCGCGGTCCGTCAGCGACGACGAGCAATTTTTGGGGTTTTGCCTCGGCAATGCGAGAGATAACCTTGGCCGTTGGTTCGGGCCGATTGAAGATCAGCAGTGCAACCGGTGATTGGAGGCGCCACGTCATGACGACATTATCCTTCCCGCTTCGGATTCACCAAGCCCCGTCGATCAGCGAGGTATTCAGCTACACCGAACCGACGGAATCCCGCCGCCGGCACAACCCAACGATCTGGTCCGCCTTCCACATCGGCATGCGCCTCAAGACCGGCGCGGATCGCACTCGCGTTTCGCTGGCCACAAACCTGGCGCGCGTG
>DASZQE010000309.1:0-3146 GCA_035550175.1 Phycisphaerales bacterium
TGACCACCGACAAAACGCCCAAGGCAATCGCTGTGAGCGAGAACGACCACATCACGCCGATGTTCTGCGCCCCAAGCTGGGTCGATCCGAGCTGCGCAACCATCAACCCGTCCATGAAATTCATGATCGTGTAGCTCGTCATCGCCAAAACCGTCGGCCAGGCGATTCGCCACACCTCCGCAAGCGGACTCTCCCTCCTGCCATCTTCGGTTGGCTTCAATTCCACCGACATGATTGTGTGCCCTGTCCCGCCCTTCGTGAGCCGCCCATACTAGGCATGCACACAGCCACTCTCCTCATTCAACCGGAATTCTTCCCGATTTCAGCGTTTTCCCCCCAATCTCTCAGTTCAAGGCGCTGTTTTGGGTGTCCTTGACCCTGCAATCGGTGTATTTTCAATGATTATAGAAGCCCCGCTTACTGCCCGACCCGATCCGAGGTCCACACATGCATACCCACCTTTGCCGTATCGCACTTCCATCCATCGTTCTGGCGCTTTGCACAGGTCTAGCCCTCGCCCAAAATGATCAAACTTCAACGCCGCCAGCAAAAAAGCCCGGCGACCCTGCACCGCTGACTACCGCGCCAACCTCGGCTTCCCCCGTCGAACAGCGATGGCTTGACGATCTTCCCGCGCTTGATCGCTCCCTGCTGAACGAACTCGTCGGCTACGCGCCGCCCGCTTTCACCAAAGACCTTCAGTGGGTCGGCTCGGATGCCGTCGCGTGGAATTCACTCCGCGGCAAAGTGGTCCTCATCCAGTCGTGGACTTCCGGCACTGATCCTGGCCGCCGCGCCATTCTCCGAGCACAGAACATCGTCGAAAAACTCAAGAACGATGATGTCAGGCTTCTCGCGCTTCACACACCCGACAACGCCGACAAAGCGGCAACCTACCTTGAACGCAAACCCGTCCAAGGCGCAATCTCCATCATCGATCCCTCCGGCGAGTTTTGTGATGCGCTCGGGATCTACAAGACGCCCATCAACATTCTTATTGATCGCCAGGGCGCGGTCCGCTACGTCGGCCTCAATGTTGTCGGTTTGAACAAGGCTCTTCAGCAGCTCATCGATCAGCCATATGATCCCAATATGACCGCGGCACAGCGGCCTTCCGAACTTCCAGCCGCAGCAGAGTCCGCAGAATTCCCGAAAACGACAGGCCCGGTCCAGTATGCGCTGGATATCCGCGGCAAATCTGCGCCGGAGTTCGCAGTCAATCAATGGAAATCACCCCAGCCCGACCTTAAAGGCAAGGTCGTTGTCATCGATTTCTGGGCAACATGGTGCGGCCCTTGTCGACAAGCCATCCCGCACATGAACACGCTTCAGGAAAAATTCGGCGACGACGTCGTCTGCATTGGGCTTTCAGACGAATCTGACAATGATTTTGAGCTCGGCCTCGATAAATACCATCTTAATCTTCGGCGTGATTTCAAATACTCTGTCGCGCTCGACAACAAGAAACGCATGATCTCCGCCGTCCGCGTTACCGGCATTCCGCACTGCATCGTGATGAGTTCCGACTGGATCGTGCGCTGGCAGGGAATGCCCGGCTCGCTCAATGAGGCAACGCTCAAGAAAATCGTTGAAGCCAACCGCTCGCTCAATCCCTCATCCTCGCCACAGGGATCGTCTCGAAACCGATGGGCTCGTTCCGCCACCCACTGACCCGCCGACGTCATCCGGGGGACGCATTCCATCTTTACGAAATCATGCGACAATCCCCGCATGATCTCCTACTTGCTCTCACATCAGCGTCGCCTCCTCACGATTCTTTCGGTATGGATTCTTAGCACAATCTCGCTCGCCGGCTGCCACGGCGGTCCGATGTCGTCAAGCATCGATGGCTCATCGCCTGAAAACGCCGTGCCGTCAGGGCGCGTTGTTTCCTTTGCCGATCCGCGCGAATTCCCCGTGTTCATCGGCGCCTCAGGCATTCCGCTTTCCTGGCAGGATGTCCTCGACCGCGCGAGTCACGCACAGGTCATCGTCATCGGCGAGCTTCACGATGACACTCATGCCCATGACCTTCAGCTTGCGATACTTCAGGACATCTTGAAACAGAACCCCCGCGCCGCGCTCTCGCTTGAGTTCCTCGAACGCAACCAGCAGATCGATGTCGATGACTATCTCGATGACATCATTGATGTCGAAGCGCTGCTGGATCGTCTTGGCATCCGCTCGCTGGAAGCCCGCGCCTCGTGGAAAGCCTCTTACATCCGCCTCATTGACGCTGCAAAATCCGCTCACGCTCCCGTCACCGCCGCCAATGCGCCGCGCCGCTACGTTCGTCTTGCCCGGACCGATGGCTATGACCGCCTCAAACAGCTCCCCGCAGACCGCCGGGCCATGTTCGATTTTCCAATCACACCTGTCGATTCTCCTTACAAGGATCGCTTCTTTGATCTCATGTCTCAATCCGCCGAAGGCGACTCCAATGGCCACGCTTCCAACGTCGCCGCATCCTTCCGCAGTCAGCGCATGTGGGACGCCACCATGGCTCAATCCATCGTGAACACTTTGCGTCACGGAGCGTCACAGGTTGTTCATGTCATCGGCCGGTTTCACGTCGATGAACAAGGTGGAACAGTCCTTGAACTTCGATCCCGTCTTCGCTCGTTCTTTTCCACTCCGCGCGTGCTCACCATCTCCTGCGTGCAATCCGATTCCCTCACCCTCGCCGATGAAGACCTCCGCCGTGCGGACATCGTGTTTCACACCGGCGCTCGTCCGCCCGAACCCGAGGACCAGGCCGAAACCCAGCCCACTGCCACCGCACCCGAAGAATCCGCAACTCAGCCGGCAAGTTCACCCGAGCAAACCTCCGATGCTGAACAAGTCCGCGTCCGCGATGTCTTCCAGATCCTTTTCTGAGAATCGCTCTGCGAATCAATACCCATCCTGAACATTCGTCGCCCGTTTCAGCCGATCGTGGATCGCCTCCCACACACCCGCACTCGCCGCAGGCCGTTCGATCAGAATCCGCGCCACCCCCATCTCGTCCGCCTCGCGCATTGAATCGTAAAGATGCGCAGCGTATGCATCCGCTTCCATCGGCATGCGAATCACCCGCACGTTTCCCCCCTCCTTGACGTTTGAACTCAGGATCAGCACGGCGATCTGCTCACCCGCCAACTTGTCAA
>DASZQE010000310.1:0-3371 GCA_035550175.1 Phycisphaerales bacterium
GAGCGATTTCAACGGCCAGACTCGGGCGGCTCGTGCTCATGTCCATGATGACCTTTGGAGGTTTGACCGCGTTCAGGATTCCCGCTGTGCCAATGTTCACTTCGCGCACTTCATCAGGGAAGCCGACCATTGAAATCGCAATGTCAGAACCTTCGGCAGCAGATTTCGGGCTGTCGGCCCATTTTGCGCCATCGCGCACCAGTTCATCGGCTCGACTCCTTGTGCGAGTATGGAGCACGACTTCGTGCCCGGCGCGCATGAGATGCCGAGCCATTGATTTTCCCATCACACCGACGCCAATCCACGTGATTTTCATGCTGACAGACCTCACATCGCCCCGGCATGGACACTACCACAGCCGAAACTCTGATTGAAGAGCCTTGCCCGCCCGCACCCACTCAAATTTCGACAATCACGCATCCACATGCGCCGGTTCCGGCTGAGCGGCATCCTGCCGTGCATGCGTCGGTCCGGCCCATTCGATGCGAGCTTCCAGATTGAACGCTTCGTGGAACAATTCGCTCTTGCGGGCTGCACCCCAGAGGTCCACGCTGGGTTCATTCTCGGCCGTGGCGATGAACCATGCAGCGCCCTTACGGAGGCGGACTTCGAGTTTCGTGACTGCCTGCGCATGAGAGCGATCAAGGCCATCCACAATTCGGAGGATGGCGGACAATCGGCGGACGATTTCACGGTCTTTTGCGGGCAAATTGCGGAAGTTTTCGTGGCGCATCTTGGGCGCTGCGCGGCGATGGTAGCGTGCGACGTTGGCGATGACGGCGAGCTGACGGTGCGTGAAGCCCGGCAAATCGCTATGAATGATCAGGTGATAGCTGTGCTTGTGGTGTTTGGAGTAGTTGATGGCGTAGCCGACGTCATGCAGGACCGCTGCGGCATGCAACATGTCGCGGAGGTCATCGCGCTTCACATCTTCCAATCCTTTGGCCATCGTGTGTTCAAGCTGATCAAAGACACTCATGGCGAGCATGGCGACGTGCTCGCTGTGGGCTCGTTCGTAATTGCACGTTGCAGCAAAGCGGCGGACGGACGCCATGCGATCAAGCTGCGTGGCGTGCTGGTCGCCTGCGCCTGCGGCTGTGGGGAAAATCTGACCCATCATGCTGAGGAGCAATCCGTCGCGGATTCCCCGGTCGTGAATACGCAGGGTGTTGGCGCTGAGGAGCTTCATCACGCGCTCGGCGATGAGGATTCCCGCAGCAAGGATGTCCGCCCGCTCTGCGCTTACGCCGGGCACGCGCAATCGTCCCTTGGCATCCATTCCGCGCAGGGTTTCGAAATAGTGCTTCACATCCGAGCGGTGCATTTCAAATCCGCGCACACTGACGGGACGATCATCACCTTTGCGTTCATCTCTATCATGGGCAATCGCCATGGCTGCGAGCGTCGTGAACGTGCCGCCTGTGCCGATGATGAACTGGGGAACAAGCGTGGGCTTGTCGAGATGCTGCTTGAGCATTTTCTTCAAGTGCGATCGGACTCGCTTGAGCGTCTTGTCACTGATGCGCTCGCCGAGGCTGAACAATTCCGTCAACGTCACCGCGCCCATCGGCACGCTGTGAACGCTCTGCACCACGCCTCCGGCGCTGAGCACCACCTCCGTGCTGCCGCCGCCGATGTCCACGACAGCGGTGGTCGTGCCGCGCAGATCAAATGCATGGGACACGCTGAGAAACGCCAGGCGGGCTTCTTCGTGCGGGCTGATCACGTCCAGATGGACACCGGCACGCTCACGAACCATTGCGAGGAATTCGTTGCGATTGGCGGCGCTGCGCACCGCAGCGGTGGCCACCGCGCGAACCACATCCACATCGTACCCCTGCGCAATCTGCTTCATGCGAGCGATCGCCTGCACGGAAGTTTCCATTGCAGCGCGGGTCAGCACGCCACACGAACTCAGGCCGCGTCCGAGCCGGGTCATTTCCTTTTCATCATCGAGCAGGCGATAGACGCCATCGGGCTTGGCTTCCGCGACAATCAGGCGAATGCTGTTGGTGCCAACATCGAGCGCTGCAAGCCGGCGAACATCCGATGGGCGGGATTCCTGAATCATGAGCCTTCATCTCCGCGCCCCGCTTCAACGAGCTGCTGTTCGTGTGGGTCAGCGTGGTTTACTTTGCCACGGGCTTTGCCGTTTTCGATCCAATGTGTCCGTGCCTCGAATGCTTTAAGGATGTGGCCTTCGCGCCATCCGGCCCGACTCGCAGTGCGCTCCAGCGTGCCGAGAATGTCCTCGGCAAGGAACCCCTGCCACCATGAGCGATACTCATCGCATTGCGCGGTCAATCGCAACTGGTACATCTCCACGAGGTCTTCCAGGCCCGCTGCGACGGATTTTCGATCCCCGCCTTTCATCCCGTCGTTGCCGTACTCCTGAATCGCCGCGACCAGGCAATGCAGTTCCACAAGAATTTCATGCGTGTCATTGATCGCACCCAAGCGGCCGCTCAATGTTTCCAGACCGCCGAGCCATCGTTCAGCGGATTCGCCGTCAAGCGCCTGGGCGATCGCTTCCACGGAATAGCGCAAGCGCTTTGTTGCAAGCCTGCACTGGTGCAAGGCACGAACGTGGCGAAGATCGTCAGCAGCCGAGACGAGCAGTTCATCCACCAGCACCGGGACTCGTGCTGCGACGACATCGCCGAGGCGGACTGCGTCGCCCGTCACGTTCCTGAACAACTGTTTCCGATTCTTCCGCAACTTCGCCGGCTTGGTTCGTCTCAGGCTCTTCTCCGCTGAATTCATGGCCTTGCTGCGCTCACGCCGCCATTCCGCAACCGCAAATTCAACGGCTGCGGACCAGTCGCCGCCGGCACGTCTTGCGTCGGTGCGCAGCATTTCGCTTTGCACATCGCAGATTCGCACCCGACCGGCCGAACGGCGCATGTCACGAAGTCGCTTGCGCAACTTCTTGACGCGCCTGGCAGGCAACCACTGCTCAAACATTTCCAATCCGGCTTCAGCCCGCCTGCAGGAGACCCGCAATGCATGAATGAACTTTGCGCCCGGCCGCTTGCCGGTTCGCCGGTGCTTCCGCACAAGTTTCTCGACGTCTTTCAGGCGGCCCTTCAGCACGCGCGCAACCGCATCTTCAAGCGGTGTCTCCGCGCTCAGTTTCCATTCGAATGCCCGGGCCGTATTCTGCACCATGATCTGTCCGCTTGAAGGATCTCCCTCCTCCTCACGCCGAACCCAAGGTGCCCAAAGCGGGTGACCGGACTCGAACCGGCAACAGCTAGCTTGGAAGGCTAGCGCTCTGCCATTGAGCTACACCCGCGCTTTATAAAGTATATCGCCATTCGCGGTTTCATTCACCGTGTCACAGCAGGTTCCATTTCCGCAGGCATCCACTC
>DASZQE010000311.1:0-13062 GCA_035550175.1 Phycisphaerales bacterium
AACGCAATTGCTTTGGGCTCGCTACACCAACGGCGAAGTGGAAGAGACACAGGGGCAGCCGCGAATGCAGGCCCGTGAAGGTGAGTTGCGCTTCCGAAATGACTTGCTCGAGCTGAAGGGGCTGAAGGGACTGCTCAAGAGCACGGATTCGTCCGAAGACATCACGCCGGTTCCCTATGAAGTGAATCTGACGATCGGCCCGATCGGTGTGATGGACTGGTCGAACAAGGACACGCTCTTTGCTCAAATGAAGGAGAAGTTGCCGTTCCACGCCAAGTTCGATGTCACTGATTTCCGCATGCAATCAAAGGATGACAGCGGTACGGCCAAGGTTGAATTGCCGGTGCAGGTGGCAAATGTGTTTTCACGGTTGATGTTGCGAGATTGGGTGCTGAGCTGCTCGGTCGAAGTCTGGCGAGATGCCGGTGAAGAAGGTGTTGACTCGATCAAGCGCAGGGGAACGGCTGTTGTTCGAGATGCCCGCTTGAGTTATCGCAAGTTTCCGTATTTAGTGGAGAATGCCGAGGCCTATCTTGAATTCGACCAGAACAGGGTCATCGTCCACCGCGTCAATGGCAAGGGCTCGCAAGGCGCGGAAGTGACCGTGTCAGGCGAGATCGCTCCGCCGACTGCAGACGGCGCCGTGAACATGCGAGTGACCGCCCGCAACGTGCCGTTGGATGACCGTTTCCGTTCCGCGCTGAAAGACAAGAATCTTGAAGCGTACGATTCACTCTTTGACGCCAAGGCACTCGAGTCCATGTCTGCGGCAGGCGTATTTGACGGAGTGCAGGTCGATGGCCTCGTGAAGCCGAATGAACCCTGGGGAAAAATTGATTTCGATTTGGCGGTCACCCGCGAAGCCGGCAAAGGGTTGCCGACAACCATGTCAGGCAAGATCACTGTTGATAACGCCATGCTGATGTACACCAAGTTTCCGTATCCCGTATTTGTTCGCAGCGGATGGATTAACTGGGAAAAGAATCAGATCACATTGGCAGGCGCCGAGGGAAAAGGCTGGAAAGTCGAATCCATCGCCGGTGGCCAAGGGTGGATCGGGGGCACGCTGGATTGGCTCATGGACGGTGAAAATCGCAGGATTCAGCCTCATTTGAATCTCGAGGTTGAAGGGGATTCGATGAGTCCCGCGCTGCTCGCAGCGATTCCCGGGACAACGAACAAGCAAGTTGAAACCTCAGCTCCCGAGGCAACGCCGCCCCAAGCACTGCCGGATGCCGCACTGTCCAAGCCCGCTCGAATTCTCGCTGGATTGCATATACAGGGGTCCTTCGGATACGCCGGCACTATCGATGTCGGTGCGGATGGTCATCCCACCTACAACGTGAGCCTTGCGGTCAATGAGGGATCAATTTCGCCCGACGCAGCGCTCGCCGATGAAATCGGACTTCGTGGCATGGCCTGGCCGGACGGTTACTCCATTAACTCCATGACAGGAAACGTACGCATTGGACACGATGCAATTGAGCTGAAGGAGATCACTGGAAAGTCTGGTGCCGAAGAAATTGGCGTCAATGGAATCATTACGCATAGCGTTCAGGGATTGAGCACACATCTGGTGCTTGAGTTGAAGCATCACCAGCTTGACCCGAGTGTGCTGACTCTTGTTTCACAGGAACGGTATGACCAGGTCCGCGAAATCTGGGATCGTTATCACCCTATGGGGCTGTATGCGGCGAAGGTGCATTATGCGTCCAGTGAATCCGGCGGGCACAATTCGACCGTTGAAGTCGAACCTGAATTGCTTGAATTGGATGTCGATGGAAAAGATGTTGTTCTTCAAGGGGATGGCGGAACGTTGGTCATGGCTGATGGCGACGTTGAACTGAACCAGCTTCGAATCCATCTGAGCACTGATGGACGTCCGGAGGGTTTAATCGAGTTGAACGGATCTGTCGCAGCATCCGGACCGACTCCCCAGTGTGATGTTTCCGGTTCATGGATCGGCGGTGAGTTTGAATCGCCGCTTGTGACCGAGGTGCTGAACGCAATCGGAGCGAAAAATGACCTGCAACGTGTACAGTCACTGAACCTTGCAGGTGGATTTGATGCGACGTTTGCATACACCACGCCGCGCGATGGCCATGCAGGTGTCGCCAGGTTTGAATCACATCCGAAGACGATTGCCGCCGACGTCAATGGCACGCGCGTCACCATGGAGATTGAAAAAGGTGAAGTGGACGTTTCCCGCGAACGGATACTGATCAAGGATCTCTCGGGAATGCATGCCGGCGGTCATCTGAATATCGATGGTGAAATCAAAACAAGCGGCGGGCTGAATGGTGATTTGACCATCAATTACGACGGCAGAATTCTCAGCGACTCAATGCAATGCTTCTTTCCTCAACAAGTGAAGGACATGTTCTCGACAATCAAATTCGAGGAACGAATGAGCAGTCGCCTTCGTGATGGAAGATTGGAATTCCGTGAATCAGCAAAGCCAGACGGCTCGCCGGATTGGTCGGCGAAATTCACCGGCACGCTCGGAACCCAGAATGCGAGCTTTGTCGCTGGTGTGCCGTTCACTGAAATTGATGGAGACCTGGATATTCATGTCGAGCGAGAAGCAGGTCAGGCGCCAGTCGGTCAGATCACTGCGCACGCCACGAATTTGCGTGTGCTCGGGCATACCCTGACGAATGTTGAGGCGGGTCTTTCGCTCACTGATGATGGAAAACTTCTGGAAATCAGCAATATTCGCGCACAGGCAACAGGTGGCCGAGTTGTTGCGTCTGCAAAGGTCGGCTTGGGTGATCGCAAGGATTATGAAGCCTCGGTTGAGCTTGTCGCTGTGTCGCTTGAGGAGTTCTTTGAGCCGCCGAAAGACCTTGTCGATACCGGAACCAAGCCCGCAGGCAAAGTGACCGACCGTCCGACCGGCGATGTGTATGGGGCGCTCAGCATTGCAGGTTTTCGTGATAACCCCGCATCTCGCCGCGGCAGAGGATTGGTTCGTGTGCCTAATGGAGAGCTTGCAACGGTGCCCCTCGGTCTTCGATTGCTTCAGTTGTTGCAGATGACGCTTCCGATGGGCAGCAAACTCGATTCTGCTGCAGTCGATTTCTTCATAGACGGCGATTTGGTGAAATTTGAGCGCATTGTGATGGAGAAGACTTCTGGAAATTCCGCCTCTGTGACATTCACAGGCGAGGGAGTCATGGATTACTCGACATTGGAGCTCAATCTGCGATTCCGAAGCCGCAGCGGCCTGTTGCTCGTTAAGGAGATTCTGGGTGAAGTGACTGATCAACTCTGGGAGATCGAGGTCACAGGTCCGCTTTCTGCGCCGCAGGCACGCCTTGTGCCGCTGCCAGGAATGCGAAGCGATCGAAATACATGGGATAATCACATGAGTGCGGTCGCTGATGTTCATGCGCCGCCGAATTGATGAAAAAGTCTATACTGAGCGTTTTTCGCCTTTTCCATCAGGAAAACAGGCCGAATAGAGTGGGTGAAGATGTCTGAACGCAGCGAGCAACAACAACCTGTAAGCAGTGAAATCGCAAGCCTCATTCGCAACGCGGGCGGAGACCCTGAATCATTTGAAGGCAGGCGCATTGCGGACATGATTTACACCAGCTTGAAGCTGATTGTGGATGGGCACGACACGGGGCAGATCAAGCTCATGAATTCTGCTCTCAAGGAAATGCGCTACGCCTATCGCGTGTTCAATCGTTTCCGTTCCAGAAAGAAGATCACCATTTTCGGTTCTGCTCGCACACCGGAGTCTCATCCGGATTATGCCGCCGCCCGCGAGTTCGGCACGCTGATGGCGAAATCAGGGTGGATGGCCATCACCGGCGCAGGCAATGGAATCATGAAGGCCGGCCACGAAGGCCCGACACGCGAAGCCAGCTTCGGCCTTTCCATCCGTCTGCCTTTCGAGACCACGGCCAACACGGTGATTGAAGGTGACGCCAAGCTCATCAATTTCAGATATTTTTTCACTCGAAAACTGATGTTCATGACTCACGCGGATGCCGTCGCGATCTTTCCCGGCGGCTTCGGAACGCACGATGAACTCTACGAATGCCTCACGCTTGTGCAGACCGGCAAAAGCAACATCGTCCCCATCGTTCTTGTCGAGGGCGTGGGCGGCTCATACTGGCGTGAATTTGATGAATACAACCGCAACAACATGCTTGCACACGGCTGGATCAGCCCGGAAGACACCGGGCTCTATCGAGTCTGTGCGACGGTGGAAGAAGCGCATCGACTGATTCTTCACTTCTACGCACTCTATCACTCAAGCAGGTACGTGAATGATTTGCTGGTGATCCGTCTGCAACGGCCGCTCGCTCAGGACGAATTGGAAATCCTGAATCACGAATTCAAGGGATTGGTGAAGGAAGGCGTGATTGAGCAGCGTCAAGGCGCGCTCGAAGGCGAACGGGATCATGCGGATTTGCCGCGACTGGTGTTCGTGCATACCCGAAGTCACTTTGGAAAACTCAGGCAACTTATTGATCGCTTGAATTCCTTTGCCAGCAATACGGCGGTCTCTTCAGCATCATCTGGGGAGCACAGAGCATGACCTGTCGGGGCCTCTTCGTCGGTGCGCTGTTGCTGCTCGCCAGCGGCTGCGCGAGCGAGCAACCAGCTCAGCAGGCGGACTTCGAGCGCTTGCGCGATGCGCTGGCCACAAAAGGCAAGGGTCCGCGAACCGTGCTGACTTCGGAAGACGATGGCTTGTCGGTTCGCAAAGTGGTTGTGGCGGAATCCGATGAGAACATCGGAACCGTGTTGACTCGCTATTCGCAGGGCAATGTGCTCGGCGAACAGGAAGCAGCACAATTCGCACGCAACGGGCTGCGGTTGATTCGCGTGCGAGCGGACGATGTCGAGTCGATGCTCGCAGACCTCGGCGGTCCGACGTTTGATGTGGATGAATGGCGCGGCCAGGTGCTCGACTGGTCCCCGATATTCGAACGACGTGTGCCGCGAGGCCAGGTGCTTGCATTGGACGGCAGAGTGAATCGCATCGCCAGCGGGCAGATTCGGATCATGGTTCGGAGCTGGACATTGATGCGCGAGGATGGCCCGTTTGTGAATGTGCAGCTGCGCCCGGAGGTGCTTCGAATTCAAGCCTCCAATGATCTTCGGGCGGCCTTGGAGCAGAGACCTCAGATGGAAGCCGAAGTTATGACCACGCTTTCAACTGAATTTGTGCTTGAAAGCGGAAGCGTCTATGTGCTTGTGCCAGAACGTCCGGGAGTGGTATGGAACAGAAATGATGCCGCTGCACAGCAAGAATCGATTCAGCTCTCGCCTCGGATGCCCGTCGGCAGCCGGGTCGGTCCGCAGGTTGAAATCGGCCCTGATGCTGCAACTCCGCTGACGCTGGGTGAATTGATCCTGATGACTGATGACCGTGAAGGCCAGCGGGGTTTGATTTTGCTTGTGCCCCACATTTCCAATCATCTGCTTGATGGCTTTGCCATGAGCAGTCATGACGCTCAGCCTACCGGCCGATGAACTGCGTATGATGTGACGAAGGCAGAGTGTCATGGAAGATCGAAACCCGCTTGTTCGACGATTGTCCGCTGTGCGCGCCATGCGAAAGCGCCGCAGGCTCGCGTCCGGTCCGCATCGCCGCAACAGAACCATCGCTGTCGTCCCCACGCTCTTCACGATGGGAAATCTCATCTCCGGCTTTGCAGCGATTCACTATGCCGCCAAGCCCCTCGAATTCACCGGCCCTTGGGGTTGGTCCAGCCTCACGCTGGCCGGTTTGCTCGTGTTCCTCGGAATGTTCCTTGACAGCGTGGATGGCAGCGTCGCTCGCCTGATGCGCACGAGTTCGGAAGTGGGGGCCCAATTGGATTCCCTTGCCGATGTGGTCACCTTCGGCGTGGCGCCGGCGTTCATGATGCTCCAGTTGGTCAGCCACTACGTCGGACCTGCCGGTGAACGTGTCGGGAGTGTGATCATCGGTCCCGAAGCCGACACGGTCTACGCCAAGCTTCTGTGGGCTGTTGCCGCCACCTATGTCTGCTGCACAGGGCTTCGCCTTGCGCGCTTCAATGTGGACACAACCAGCAATTCCGACCATTTGTGGTTCAGCGGCCTGCCCTCGCCCGGCGCTGCAGGCTGCGTCGCCAGTTTGATCATCATGCACCAGCACTGGTTGGCCGCGAAGGATGTTTCCGTCGGCGAAGTTTCGCAGACGTTCGCACGGATGGTCGCGTTCGGAATCCCTTTCATCACGCTTCTCTGCGCCTTGACGATGGTCTCGAACATTCCCTACGTCCATTTCACCAACAGGTATGTTCAAGGCCGCAAAAGCTATTCCTACGTCGCACGAGCCGTCGTCATCCTCGCTTTGGCGGTCTGGATTCCACAGATCGTCTTCGCGCTGGCGTTCACCGTCTATGCGCTCAGTGGTCCGATCAGAATGATCCGCCTTCGTCTCTCCGGCCGGCCTTTGGTAACTAGCTCAACTTCGCATGAGGCAACGGTCCTCGTCCAAGACCAAAACGACAACCAGAACCTTGACCATGTGTGATGTTGGACCGCATCCTGGAATCCGATAGGCTTATCCCCATGACGACCGCGGTACCCGCAACCATCGTGCGCACCAGATTCGCCCCCAGCCCCTCCGGCCATTTGCACGTCGGCGGAGCCCGCACCGCGCTCTTCTGCTGGGCCTATGCGAAAAAACGCAACGGCAAGTTCATCCTGCGTATTGAAGACACCGACCAGAAACGCTCCAGCGAGTCCGCGAGTCTTGGCTTTCTCTCGGATCTCAAATGGCTCGGCATCGATTGGGATGAAGGCCCTGCATTCGAGAACTGCGGAGGCGGTCCGCCGGAAGTGAACTCGTATTTTCAGAGCGAACGCCTCGAAATCTACAATGAGGTATTCGCGCGAATGATCTCGGAAGGGACTGCCTACCGCGCCTTCGAAACACCCGAAGAACTCGAAGCCGCCCGCGCCCAGGCAAAGGCCGAAAAACGAGCCTATCGCTATGACCGCGCCGCGCTCAGCCTTTCCGCTGAAACCATCAACCAATACCTCCAGGAAAACCGCCCACACGTCATTCGATTCAAGGTTCCGCAAGATCGGGAAATTCCCGTGCATGATGAAGTGCTCGGCGATGTCGTCACTCGCCCCGGCGAAATCGATGACTTCGTGATCCGCAAAGCGGATGGCTATCCCACCTATCACTTCGCGGTCGTCGTTGATGATGAACTTATGGGTGTCACCCACGTCATCCGCGCTCAGGAACACCTCAACAATACCGCGAAGCACAAACTGCTCCAGGACGCGCTCAACTATCGGCGGCCTGTCTACGCACACATTTCCGTCATCACGAATCCCGATGGCTCAAAAATGAGCAAACGCGATAAGGATCGCGCTCTGCGCGCCGTGGTGCGTGAGCGTAGAATGAAGGAATCCCCAAAAGATGCATCAGGCGTTGCCGTCATCAATGCAGATCGCTGGACATGGTGGCTCAGCGACAAGGATCATCAACTTCAACTTGAGGAAGCGGAGCAACTCGCCCGCGCCCTCGGTGTGAACTTGCCTGAAATCAACGTCGATGATTTTCGTCGCAACGGTTATCTGCCTGAAGTCATGGTGAACTATCTCGCTCTGCTCGGATGGTCGCCCGGTGAGCAACGCGAGAAATTTGACCGCGAGTTCTTCGTCGATCGGTTTGATTTTGATCGTGTGATCAAGAGTCCCGCGAAATTCGACCGTGAGAAATTGCTCGCTTTCAATCTCGATGCCATTCAGGCAATGTCAAAAGACGAGTTCGCAGAGAAGTTTCGCGCCCATTGCGCAGAATTTCATCCTGAATTCGAGGAAAGCCTCGGCACCGACCGAATGCTCGCGCTCGGCCGCGCAAACCACGAACGCAGCAAAACCCTCGAAGACCCCGTTCGCACTTGCCGGTTTTTCATTCTTGATGACGATCAGATTGCCATTGAGGAGAGCAAAACGGTTCGAGATGCGCTCGAAAAAGGCGAGCCAAATGGATACGCCCATCTCGAACGCCTGCACGCCTTGCTGCAATCCGTGACTAATTGGAACGCCGCTGAGCTTGAGGGCGTCGTCAAGGCATACGCCGAACAATCAGCCGATGGAAAGCTCGGCAAAGTCGCCCAACCGCTTCGGGTCGCGGTCAGCGGCGGCGTCGTAAGCCCCGCCATCTTTGATACGCTCGCAATCCTCGGAAAAGCACACACACTCAAGCGAATTGAGCAATGCGTGAAGCGGAAAGCCATCAGTGCCGCATGACGGACAATTCAGCCTTTCCCGTGTAAATTACTGCGGATGGAAACCACGCGCGAGCACCAGAAACCAATCGAGCCGGTCGGAACGAATGAAGGCTCAGACAAGCCCGATGATTTTCTGCGCGCGATTGTGCGTGAGGATGTCGCCAAGGGAAAAAACAACGGCGTGGTGGCGACTCGCTTTCCGCCTGAGCCGAACGGCTATCTGCACATCGGTCACGCCAAGAGCATCTGCCTGAACTTCGGCATCGCCAGGGAATTCAACGGCCGGTGCCATCTTCGCATGGATGACACCAACCCTGCCAAGGAAGAGCAGGAATACATCGATGCCATCAAGCGCGATATTCGCTGGCTCGGCTTTGAGTGGGGCGAGCACGAATATCATGCATCCGATTACTTTCAGCAGTTGTACGATTGGGCTGTCTTGCTGATCAAGGCAGGCAAGGCTTTCGTCTGCGACCTGACTGCTGAACAGGTGGCAAAATCACGTGGCACGCTCACCGCGCCCGGCACGCCCAGTCCGAATCGCAATCGAAGCGTTGAAGAGAATCTGAATCTCTTTGATCGCATGCGAAAGGGCGAGTTTCCTGATGGCTCGCACACGCTTCGCGCGAAAATCGACATGGCGTCGCCCAATCTGAACCTGCGCGATCCCGTGATGTACCGCATTCTCCACAAAGATCATCCGCGGACCGGCAATGCCTGGTGCATCTATCCGATGTACGACTACGCGCACGGCCAGAGCGATTGGATCGAGGGCATCACGCATTCAATCTGCACGCTTGAATTCGAGGACCATCGCCCGCTCTACGAGTGGTTCATCGACCAGATTTCCGCATCAGGCGGCAAGCCTGTTCAGGTCGGCGGAGGTTCTGTACGCCCCCGGCAGTACGAATTTGCCCGCCTCAACCTCAACTACACGATGATGAGCAAACGCAAATTGCTCCAACTCGTGCAGGAAGGCCGCGTCACAGGTTGGGATGATCCCCGCATGCCGACCTTGGCCGCCATGCGCCGTCGGGGCTATCCCGCTCGTGCGATTCGTGCCTTGGCCGATACGGTCGGCGTCGCTCGCCGCAACAGCGTGAATGAAATCGCGCTCCTTGAGCATTGCGTGCGCGAAGACCTGAACAAGACCGCACCGCGAGTCTTTGGCGTGCTGAACCCGTTGAAGGTGATCATCGAGAACTATCCTGAAGGTCAGGTCGAGGAACTCGAAGCCACGAATAACCCGGAAGATGAAAGCGCCGGCAAGCGAAATGTTCCCTTCTCAGGGGAGCTGTACATCGAGCGAGAAGACTTCATGGAAGTGGCTGCCCCCAAGTTTTTCAGGCTCGCGCCCGGCAAGGAAGTCCGTCTTCGCGCCGCGTATTACATCACCTGCACCGGCGTCGAGAAGGATGCCCTAACCGGCGAAATCACCTGCCTGCGTTGCACGTATGATCCCGCCACGCGCGGCGGCTGGTCGCAGGATGGCAGAAAAATCAAGGGCACGCTTCACTGGGTTTCTGCCAAGCACGCCCTCAACGCCGAAGTCCGACTCTACGATCGCTTGTTTGTGAAGGAAGACCCCGAAGATGTCGCTGAAGGCCAGGATTGGCGCTCCAATCTGAACCCGCAATCGCTGGTCACGCTGCAGAGTTGCAAGGTCGAGCCGAGTGTCGGATCAGCCAATCCCGGTGCCATGTATCAATTCGAGCGTCACGGCTATTTCTGTGTCGATCCTGATTCAACGTCACAACAACTCGTCTTCAACCGCACGGTCTCCCTCAAGGATTCGTGGGCCAAGATTGAGAACAAGCAAGGCGGTGGACGTTGACCTCTGGCGATCTCAATGATGGACTCCACGCCCTGCTTCAGGGCGTGATCGACTATGCAGGCCTCTTCCCCCCCGCAAGACTGAGCATGTCCGAAACCGTCCAGAACTACGCAAAATTTCTTGAGTCCGATGAGGAATGGATGCTCGGCCGTCTGATCGTGCCCGCACGCAGGCTCGAGGAGTTTGAACGCGAAGCTGCGCCGATCATGCAGCAATGGATCAATCGACACGAAAGAGAGTCCGCAAGCGAAGAACCCAGCGAACAGGGCGCATGGCAGATCAGCGCCCTCACCGGCGATGCCGGCAGCGATGAGCTTGCGAATGATCTGGAAACGATCGCCGAGTTCAACGAACGCCATGCCCATGATCAAGGCGGCGATGGCTTCGCCGTTGTGGATGTGATCGAATTGAAAGCCGATTCAGCACGGGCGATCGACGTCGCTCTCGACTTGATTCCCGAGGACTTGTATGCCTTCTTCGAAATCCCTTCAAAGCACGATCCTCGCGGGTTTGTCGCTGCGATCGTGGATGGCGACGCCGGCGCAAAAATCCGAACGGGAGGCCTGACTGCCGAAAGCTATCCCCTGCCGGCCGAAGTCGCTCGGTTCATCGCAGCGTGCTCCAAAGCGAAGGTGACGTGGAAAGCCACTGCTGGAATGCACCATCCGCTCCGGCATTTTTCAGATGCCGTGCAAACCAAGGAGCACGGTTTTCTGAACATTTTTATCGCTGGCTGTCTCGCTGGTGCAGGCATGGTGAATGAAAGCGAAATTGAGCAGATTCTGAATGTTGAACACATCAATGCGTTCACGATCGATAAGAAAATCGTTGGTTGGACCGACAAGCGAATGCCCATCGCGGACGTTCGCCGTGTCCGTGAGCAGATCGCCAGCAGCTTCGGCAGTTGTTCATTCGATGAACCTGTTGCGGATTTACGAACTTTGAAATTGCTTTGAGCATTCGCGATGCGAACACTGAGACGCTGCGTTTCATGCATTGTTGATTGTGCGATTCCACCCGCATTCGGGACACCCCGCTTCGAACTGTCTCTGAAGATCGTAGCCGCAAAGCGGGCAGCGCCCTCGTCGTCGACGCAGAATTCGACGTCCGGAACCGACAGCCAAGAAAATTGCCAACCATGCGCTTCCGAAGATCGCAGTATCAATGAGCAATCCAGACCATATCGGAATCAGCGGCAGCATTCGCGCACAACCCGGAAACGTGTTCACTCGATTCTTCAGGCGAATGCCGGCACCCGATGCAGTCAGTGTTCCGGTTTGCGCCCCGAATGGCGCAACGGCCCATGTCCAGAGACATCGTTTCGGCCATCCCCAGTCTTCTGATGTCCAGACAAGAAGCGTGGAAAAAGTGGACGCATCATTCTGGAATATTGGCTGAGATTGATAAGGACAAGTTCGAAGTTCAAGCTGCAGCGTATGAGGGTGCGTTGGAAGAGGCAACTGCACATCGTCCGATATCAGCCATGTTTGATACATGATTGATCCGACGGACGAAACGCGCACAGCGTGCTTGTCAATTTGACCGAACTCAATTGTCGGATTCTCAGGTTCAGTGACACCCAGAGTGATGGCAACAATGAAAGTAGTCACGAAACCGAAAAAGACTGAGAAACACAATGCGCGAAAGACGTGAGTGGCCCGCAGCATTCGATGTTTCATGACCATGAAGAGTATCGAATGCCTCGATGTTGTCGCAAGACGACGAGCGCAGATTCCCGTATTCTGCTGTCAATGAACCACACGCATGATCCCAAAGTGAAATCATGGATCGAATCCGCCAACGATCCAGCTTCAGACTTCCCGATTCAAAACCTTCCCTTCGGCGTGTTTCGAAGTGCCGGTACCAATCAACCGGGTCGCATCGGCATCGCCATTGGCGACAGGATCCTTGATGTTCGCGAATGCGTGAAAAACAACCTGCTCAAAGGCATTTCACAGGCCACCGCAGACTCACTCAGCGCTGATGCACTCAATCAATTCATGTCCTTAGGCCACGATTCCTGGCACACCGCCAGAATCGCAATGTTTCAGTTGCTCGAATCCAATGCGGATAACCAACTTCGCGCCGCAGCCCGCAAATTTCTTCTGCCTATGTCCGATGCCGAAATGCTCCTGCCCGCGAAGATCGGCGACTACACAGATTTTTACGCTTCGGTTCACCATGCCACGAACGTCGGCAAAATGTTCCGGCCCGATCAGGCCCCCTTGCTTCCGAACTGGAAGCACTTGCCCGTCGGCTACCACGGCCGCGCAAGTTCAATCGTCATGAGCGGCACGCCCGTTCGCAGGCCGATGGGCCAGACGAAAGCTGACACAGAAGCATTGCCGACCTTCGGTGCATGCAAACTCCTCGATTATGAAATGGAGCTCGGATGGTTCATCGGCAAAGGCAGCCAGCTCGGAACTCGATTGTCCATGAACAACTTGCAGGATCAGATTTTCGGAATGGTGATCGTAAATGACTGGAGCGCTCGTGACATTCAGAAATGGGAATACGTGCCGCTCGGCCCCTTCAACGCCAAAAACTTCGCCACCACCATCAGCCCCTGGATCACCACCCTCGAAGCGCTTGAACCCTATCGCATAACGGGAATGCCCCGCTCCTCCGATGACCCCCCGATGTTGCCCTATTTGTCCCCTTCAAATCCCTCCGCACAGCAATGGGGACTGAACATTCAGGTCGAAGTCTGGCTCCGATCCGCAGAAATGCGCAAGCGAAACCAATCCGCTGTTCTGGTCAGCCGATCGGGATTCAGTGATATGTACTGGACCATCGCGCAGATGACCGTCCATCACACAAGCACCGGCTGCAATCTTCGCTCTGGTGACATGCTCGCCAGCGGCACAATCAGCGGTGCGTCCGAAGAAAGTCGGGGGTGTCTTTTGGAACGAACCTGGCGAGGAGAAAATCCGCTCACATTGCCCGATGGCACACAGAGAAAATTCCTGCAGGACGGCGACGAGGTCA
>DASZQE010000312.1:0-6328 GCA_035550175.1 Phycisphaerales bacterium
GGCGTGATCCGAGGTCTGGCGAAGGGGGCTAAGCGGGAGAAATCGCCATTTTCGGGTGGATTTGACGTGGGGACGCGAGGACAGATCGTTGCGATCGTCAAGACCGGTGCGGAGCTGGCCAACCTGACCGCGTGGACTTTGCTGGAATTGTTCCCGCCGATTCACCAATCACTGCACGCCAATCGCAGCGCGTTGTACATGCTCGAACTGGTTCAGTTCATGATGCACGACCATGATCCGCATCCGCGAGCATTTGATGCGCTGCTTGATGCGATGCGAGTTGTCGGGCAGGCCGGGCGACGTGATCGTGAGTTGCTGCGCTTTCAATGGATCCTGCTTGAAGAGACCGGGTATCGCCCGGAGTTGAATCAGAATCTGGAAACCGGGCTAGCGATAGATCAATCTGCGAGCGCGTTTGCATTCAGTCCGGCACAAGGCGGATTGGTGACGGATTCCGGATTTGCGGATCGTTGGCGAGTCCGGCGAGAAACAATAGATACGTTGCGACGTCTCAGTATTATCCCGGAAAAGTTTGTTGCTGATGAGGAGACGCTCCGGCGAGCAAATCGCCTGCTTGCTGCATATGCAAGGCACATTCTCGGCCGAGAAGGTCCGGCGTTGCGCTGGGCATTCCCGGACTTGGAGGCGTAACTGAGCAATGGAGATATGTTGGTGGTGAAGTCTGCCGGATCTTCCATCAAAAGGTCTCAGAATAACACCACATAACGATGATGATTTGAGTTGAATCACCAAGGTGTCGATGAAAATACCGATCCCCTGAGGCACCGACCCTGATGTCTGTCTCTGTCTGGTATCCGCTCGCCTCATGAGCAACACGGCGCAGTGCTTGGAGCGGACGGATTTTCGAGAACCGACATGGCATCAAAATCCAAGCTGACAGTCCAACAGATTCTTGCGTCACCAAAACTGCCTTCGCTGCCGACAGTAGCGGTCAAGATTTTGGAGTTGACGCGAGATCCGAACGTTAAGCTATCGGACATCACCAACGTCGTGCAGAATGACCAGGCGCTCAGCGGCAAGATTCTGAAGACCGTGAATTCAAGCTTCTACGGACTCGCCAAGCCATGCCCGACGATCTCTCGTGCGCTGACGTACCTGGGATTAAGCACGGTCAAGTCACTCGCGCTGGGGTTCAGTCTGGTGGATCTCACGAAGCGAGACGCAGGCGGTCTGGATCTCATTTCGTACTGGCGGCGCGGGATCATTTCAGCCGCGGTCGCCCGACGAGTTGCGATGTTCACCCGTGCGTGCGACAGCGAAGAGGCGTTCATTGCTGCGCTGATGCAGGACATCGGCATGCTCGCGATCGACGCATGCGATCCCTCCGCGTATCAGCAGGTCACCGATGTTGCAGGAGACAATCACCGCAAGCTCTCCGCCGTTGAGCAGCAAATGCTTGAGTTCACGCATCCGTTGATCGGCTCGGAACTCGGCAGGAAATGGCGATTGCCGGACATGCTCGTCGAAGCCATAGCTTTTCATGAACAGCCTGACCGATCGGATCTGAAGTATCCTCGACTGCTTCGCGTGGTGTGGCTCGCGATTGACATTACTGAGACATTTTCGTCCGAGGATTCATCGACTTTGCTTGCGCGAGCGCGTCGTCAGGCTGCACAGCACTTCCAGATGCGTGCCGTCGATTTCGACACCTTGATCACAAGCGCGACCGAGGACGCCCGTGCGTTGTCCAGTCTTCTGAAAGTGGCCATCGGCTCCATGCCGGATGTGTCTGCATTAATGGAAGAGGCTGACGAGGCGCGAATTCAGAATGAACTTGAAGCGCAGCGACGCACAACCGAGCTGGCGCGATCCAATGAGGAACTGGCTCGCACCGTGTACATCGATGCGCTGACCGGCACGGCGAATCGCAAGAGGTTTGACGAGGAATTGCAGTTGCAGTTCGACACGGCATGCTCAGGGATCGGAACGGTGGGCGTGATCATGGTGGATGCCGACAAATTCAAGCGAGTGAATGACACGTTGGGGCACCAGGCGGGGGACGCCGTGCTGGCGGAACTCGGAGCGCGAATACTGAAGGCCGTTGGAGATCAAGGCACAGCGTGCAGGTACGGCGGGGAAGAATTCGCAATCATCGTCTCCAACGCAGATCGCATGAGCGTTTCGCAACTGGCTGAACGAATTCGTCTGGCCATTCAGAGCATGCCGGTCGATCTTCGTCAGTTGGAATGCGGCGCAAAGGAATATGCAATCACCGCAAGTTTCGGTGTGGCGGTGTATGACGCGGATCACGCTTCACGCTTCACCACACCGCAGCATCTGACCCAGGCTGCGGATCGCGCGCTTTATGCCGCAAAGGAATCCGGCCGGAATTGCGTGCGGGTGTTCACAGCCAAGCCGAAGATTGCAGCATGATTCAGCGGGTGTGGTGCGCGGTGCTACGACACGGCAGCCCCGTCAGCTTTTTATCGGCTTCAACCTCGCCACCACCTTCGGCACAAGCGGAAACGCCTCTGCGACTTCCCGCAAATCTTGAATCGTGACGGCATTGATTCGCGCCAATTCCTCTTCCAATGTGCGGTATTGGTCGCCGTACATGAACATTCTCCCAAGCCGGCGCATCCTGCCGCCGGGCAGTTCGCCGTGAATCGTGACGGCCGTTGCAATCTTGCTGCGCACCCGCAGCAGGTCATCTTCGCTGATCTCCTGCGTCGCAGAAGCCAATTCCTTGCGCACAATCGCTTCAACTTCTTCAGCCTGTTCCGGTCCGCTGGCTGCATACACGAGCATTTCGCCGGTGCCGTCGCGCGGCTCGTGCTGTGCCACCGCTTCTTCCGCAAGCCCGGTTTCCCCAAGTGACCAATAGAGCCGCGAGCCTTCCGAATCGCCGAGAATCTGCGAAAGCACAGCAGCGGCATACCTTCGATCATCCTGCTGCGAAGGCCCGGGCATCATCATCAGCAGGTAATGCCGGTTCACCTTGTCCGATTCGCGCGTGAAATCCGATTCGTGAACACGCGCCACGATCGTGTCACGCTTCGCATCCGTCCGCACCCAGCTTCCACACGCTGCGCCGAGTTGATCAACTGTCTTTTTGAAATCGAGCTTGCCGGCAAACGCCACGACGGTGTTGTCTGCTGAGTATCTTGAAGTGAAATATTCGCGCATCTGTTCGACCTTCAGGTCCGTGATCGTCTTATCGGTGCCAAGCACGCGATGCGCAAGCGGATGCCCGCTGTAGTACGTTTCCAGCGCCTGTTCGTACAACACCCAGAACGGATTGTCCTCGTACATCGCGATCTCTTCGAGGATTACCTTTTTCTCGTTGTCAAAATCCTCATCGCGCAGCGCCGGGCGAAGAATGTCCGCGAGAATTTCCGACAGCCTCGGCAGGCGATCCGGCAGGCCATGCGCCCAGAACGCGGTCATCTCCGTGGACGTGAACGCATTGTGGTCCGCTCCGATGTCATCAAAATCCCGGTCTACCTCTTCCGCGCTGCGCGTCGGCGTCCCCTTGAACATCATGTGCTCAAGAAAATGGCTCACGCCCATCAGGTCCGGGGCTTCATCGCGAGCGCCCGTTTTCACGAAAAACCCCGCAGCCGCTGTGTGAGAATCGGGATTCACCTCCGCCACTACGCGCAAACCGTTCGGCAGAACCGCACTTTCATACTTCATGGCCATGGCTGACAGTGTAGGCAACTGTCACATCGCGTGAAATCATTCTGCATACAAGCGAGACGTTCAAATCCTCTTGAACAACCCCATCATCCTTCGCACCGGCGGCTGTTCATCATCCTCAAACGCGCTCAGCGGCTGTTCCGCTTCCAACCCGGCTAGTCCTGCAGCTTCCGTCACGAAGCTCTCCGTCAACGGCCACGGCGGGCCGGACTCAATGGCCGGCGATTCCGTCGCGTGTCGGCAGATGATCAGCAGCCTTCCGCGCGGACTCACCAGGTCCGCCACCGCGCTCATCGCCCCAAGCTGCGTGTCCGGCGGCAATGCCTGAACCGTGTTGATCTCCACCACCAAATCAAAGCGGTGCCGCCAGCGCAGCGACGGCTTGAACAGATCGCCCTGCTGAAAACAACCCGTGTGTTCCGGATGAATTCGCTTGGCCCACTCGATCGCTGTTCCGCTGCAGTCAAACGCGGTCACTTCATATCCGCGAGCGCTTAATTCCGCAGCGTCATGTCCGAGCCCGCATCCCACCACGCACACCCTGCTGCCGCAGCGCAACAGCGAATGTGCGTTTTCGTTCAGCCATTTCACCATCGCTGGATTCGGCCGTCCGTCCGCCCAGCGGATTTTCGACATGTCGCCCTGGGCATCGGCATACACAGATTCAAAATGGGCCGTGTTTGCGACGCTTGCGGGATGAGTTGTTGTTGCTGTCAGTGTTGCGGCCATAGCCGCTCCTTTGAGTGGTTCGCGCTTCCGTGCGCCTCAGACTTCCCGGATCAATCCTCGATTGAATGCGACCTCTCGCTCCGAGCTTTCACTCGGCATAAATCTTTCCAGCCTTAACAATACCGCGAACACTTCCCGTGCGCAATGCAAAACTGTGCCAACTTTGCACATTCGCACTCGCTAACCGCCATTGAGACGCCGCTAAGTTCCGTCACATCAATAGATTACAGCCATTTCATCCGTGAATAGCCCGGCCTTGCGTGGCGAGCGCTGCGTCATGAATGGATTCGGACATCGTCGGGTGTGCGTGCATCGTCGAAATGATGTCCTCGGTGGTTGCCTCAAGGCGTTTGGCAAGCCCCATCTCCGCGATCAATTCACTGGCGTCCTCGCCGATGATGTGAGCCCCGAGAATCTCGCCGTATTTCTTCGATGCAATAATCTTCACCATGCCGTCCGTCGCGCCGACCGCGATGGCTTTTCCGTGGCCTTTCAACTGATACGTGCCGACGACATACTCAATGTTTGCGGCCTTCGCAGCACGCTCGGTCATGCCGATCGAAGCGACCTGCGGATTGCAATACGTGCATCCCGGAATTGAATCGTAGTCCACGCCAAGCGTGTGATGGCCCGCGATCCTTTCCACGCAGGTCACCGCTTCTTCCATCGCCACGTGTGCAAGCCACGGGGGACCGATCACGTCGCCGATTGCAAACACGCCCGGCACGCTGGTCTTGTACGTCGGTTCCTTCACGCCCTTGTCGCGATAATCCGTTTTGATGTGATCCTTTTCGATCTTCAGTCCGAGCTTGTCGTCAAACAAGCCTTCAAAGCGGGCCTTCACCCCCACTGCCACCAGCACGACATCCGCATCGATTGTCTGCGTGGCTTTTTCGTCCGCGACGTTGACGATCGTGACCGTCGCCCCGCCGGATTTCTTGACCTCAACCCCCTTCACCGTGTGGCCGACGTGGAACGTGATGCCCTGCTTGGTGAAGGTTCGCAACGCCATCTTCGAGACGTCGTCATCTTCGATCGGCAGAATGCGATCGACCATTTCCACCACCGTGACTTTCGTGCCGAAAGCGTTGTAGAAATAGGCAAATTCCATGCCGATCGCGCCCGAGCCGACGATCACCATGCTGGCCGGCTGCTTGGGAAGATTCATCGCGTCGTATGAACTGATTACAGTCTTGCCGTCGAATTTTGCAAACGGCAATTCGCGCGGCGCAGCGCCCGTCGCGATCATCACGTTGTTCGCCAGCAGCGTCTCTTTCAATTTTCCCTGCTGCGCGCCGCCGTGGTAGTAGTCACTCGTTGGTTCGTACACCTCCACCTTGCACGGACCGTGCGGAGATTTTCCGCTCACGATCTTTGCGTGCCCGATGTGATGATCGATCTTGTTCTTCTTGAACAGGTACGCCACACCGTTGTTCAGCGTGCCGGTGATTTTTCTGCTCCGGCCGATCACCTGTTCCCAGTTCACTTTCGCCTTTTCAAATTCAATGCCCCACTCCGATCCGTGCTTCACCGCTTCCATGTACAGCTCTGCGTTGTGCAGCAATGCCTTGGTGGGAATGCATCCCCAGTTCAGGCACACGCCGCCGAGCTTGTCGCGCTCCACGCACGCCACCTTCATCCCCAGTTGCGCTGCGCGAATCGCGCCAACGTAGCCGCCCGGGCCGGAACCGATCACAATCAGGTCATACTGTTTCGCATCTGCCACGGATGATTTCCTTCTTCATGAATCTGGGAATGATTCGTCATTGTATAGACGCTTCGGCCGCACTTGGCCAACAACGGTCCTTGTCCGACCATTCAGCGTGAAATCATGCAGTCGTTTCCCCCACAAACTCTGATTGATGCGTTGCTTCAAAAACACCCTTTTTGACAGGACGGGATTTCCCCCTCCGTTGACGCACCCCCGTCATAACCTCTA
>DASZQE010000313.1:0-3254 GCA_035550175.1 Phycisphaerales bacterium
AGAGGACGAGCAGAAACGCACGGCAGTGATCAACGAGATGTTGAACCGCGTGGTTGACCTGCAAAAAGAGCAGAACTACCAGGAAGCTCTGAAGGTCACAGACCAGATCCTGTTCATAGATGAACACAATCCCGCAGCGCAAGCTCTGCATGATGTCATCACTCAGGCAATCATGGTGATGAAGTACAATGATTATGCCCGGCAGAAGGAAATCGGGCTGGGGAACATTCACGTTGACAACCAGCACTCGCTCATTCCGCCGCATGAGAACCTGAGCGGGCCGGGAATGCGGGCGACCAACGATCTGATGGCGTATCCAGAGGATTGGCCGGCCATCAGCTACAAGCGCAGCGGTGGTGCAGGCGGATATGAAGATTCGCCGCAGGACCGTGGCGTGTTGATGAAGCTGAACACCACTTCGATGCCGGTGAACTTCAACAACAACACGCTGGAGCAGGTGGTGGCGTTTGTCGGCCAGATCACGGGCCAGCCCATCTACGTGGACTGGAAGGCCCTGAACCTGATCGGCGTGGACAAGGACACGGAAGTTTCACTGCAGCTTTCTGAGACGAACGCTGGAAACGCGCTTTCGCGGATCCTGGAGCAGATGGGTGATGAGTCTGACCGTCCCAAGTGGGCGGTGCAGGACGGCATGGTGGAGATTTCCACAGATTCGCAGCTTCGCAAGAAGACGCGACTGGTGGTGTATGACATCCGTGACCTGCTGTTCCAGGTGCCAGTGTTTGATAACGCCCCGACGCTTGATCTGGATCAGGCTTTGAATCAAGGCAATAACCAAAACGGCGGCGGCGGCGGTGGTGGGGGTGGTGCTGGCGGCGGCGGCGGCGGTGGTGGTGGAGGAGGCGGTGGCGGCAACAACGGGTTGTTTGGCGACCCGGGTGACGAGGCTCCGCGCCTGACCCGCAAAGAGCTGGTTGCCCAGATCGTGAATATCGTCCAGGAGAACGTCGATCCGGAAGGATGGCGTGATCTTGGCGGTGAAACGGGAAGCTTGCAGGAACTCAACGGCAACCTGATCATCACGAACACTGCGGAGAACCACCGGGCGATCAACGGGCTGCTTTCGCAGTTGCGCGAAATCCGCGCATTGCAGATCAATGTCGAGTCGCGGTTCATGACCGTGGCGACGGATTGGTTTGAGAAGATCGGCGTGGATCTTGATCTGTACTTCAATACCAACAAGACGGCATTCAACGCTGCCAAGGCGGTTGATCCGAACGCACATCTGAGCGATTTTTTCAATCCCACCGATGGTTCGCTCAAGGATCCGCTGATTTATGACGCATTGGAAAATCCCAGCGGTGTCGGGAACACGACTTCAACGGGAAATCAGTTCGGATTCCCGGTGGACAGCAACAACGACGGCATTCTGGACACGATCGAATACGGGGCACTCAGCGGGTATGGAACGCCGATTCGTTCCACTCGCGGGTTCTCTCCGATCGGCGTGACGCAGAACAGCAACAACCTGATCGATGATCTGGCGGATTTCTCGGCTGCATCATTTGCTGGTCTGGCGACGGCGAACCCGGCGCTGGGTGTGGGCGTGCAGTTCCTGGATGACGTGCAGGTTGACCTGATGATTGAAGCGACGCAGGCGGACAAGCGCAACGTGGTGCTGACGGCTCCGCGGCTGACGTTCTTCAACGGTCAGCGTTCGTGGATCGCGGTGACAACGCAGCAGTCGTTCGTGGCGAGCCTGACACCGATTGCCGGTGACTCGTCGGGTGCGTTCCAGCCGAACGTGCGGACGCTGCAGGACGGTTTTGTGCTTGACGTGGAAGGCGTGATTTCGTCGAATCGTCGCTATGTGACGATGACGGTGATCTTCGATTTCGCGGAATTCCTGGGTTTCCGTGAATCGGATGCTTCGGAGTTCACGGGTGCGGCAGGTGGCGGCGGCGTGGGCGGCGGAAACGCTTCGCAGTTCACGGGCCGTGTTGAATTGCCGATCCTGCGTGGTTCGCGCATCCGCACCACTGTCAGCGTGCCGGACAAGGGCACGGTGCTTCTGGGCGGTCAGCGAACGGTGACGGAGATCGAAGTGGAGACCGGCGTGCCGGTGCTCTCGAAGATTCCGATCATCAACAGGTTCTTCACCAACCGCGTCACCTCGAAGGGTGAGCAGACGCTGCTGATTCTCGTCCGGCCGGAAATCATCATCCAGCAGGAGAATGAAGACACGCTGTTCCCCGGACTCGGCGATCAGTTGGCCAACCCCTGATTCCCAAGGGATCAGGTCCAGAGAAGTTTCCACACGACGGTCGGCACCGGCCGTCGTTTTTCATTGGATTCATCGGGCTGTCCGCTCAGAGCATGTTCGGGAGATGTCGCTGCGGAGCGATCGTGTTGAAAACCAACGCTTCAACGGCTAGGCTAGCGGCGTTCTATTCTCGTGATCGATTCACTTGAGGTTCGGAGCTTTTCTACATGACTGCGACCGGTTCACGTTTGCGGGTTTCAGATGTCGAGGGCATCACGCGCATCGAATTCGTCGATCGCAACATCCTTGATGAAGCGAACATCCAGCAGATCGGCGCGGAGATCAGCCGAATCGTGGAGGAGCAGCCTCGCCCGAAGGTGATGATCAGCTTTGACCATGTTGATCACCTGTCGTCCGCGGCGCTGGGGACGTTGATCACCATCAACAACAAGATCAAGGCAAAGGACGGTCAGTTGCGCCTCACCAACATCGACCCGCAGATTTACGAAGTGTTCGTGATCACCAAGCTCAACAAACTCTTCCAGATTCACCAGACCACCCAACAGGCATTGGCCAGTTTCAGTTGAGCATGGGTCCAGCCCACGGCAGGATGATCGCGGCCATTGAGCGAGCAACTCCATTCCCGGATCACGCTGAAAAACACCCCTCAGGAAATCGAGGCGGCGGAGACCGATCTTCTCAACGCGGTTGAGCAGGCTTCATTTGACCGGGCGAGTTGCTTTGCGATTCGTCTGGCAGTAGAGGAGGCGCTGGCGAATGCGTTCAAGCACGGGAACCAGGGCGATGCCGCGAAATCCGTGACGCTGCAGTGGAGCGTCGAGCCCGACATGGTGCATATCGACATTCAGGATGAAGGCACGGGCTTTGATCCGACCAGCGTGCCGGACCCCACTGATCTTGAGAATCTGGATATTCCCTCGGGTCGCGGGCTGATGCTGATGCGGGCATACATGACGCGGGTGGAAATCATTCCGCCGGGCAACCGTGTCCACATGGTGTATCAGCGCGA
>DASZQE010000314.1:0-1544 GCA_035550175.1 Phycisphaerales bacterium
TGTCTCTCGCGGGTCCGTGCGATAGTTGTACCACTCATCCGTTCGCGTCCATCGCTCGGGAAGATGGCGGGTGGATATCGAGTCTCGATCTTCAACTCGAACCTCCGCCTCCTGAATCTTCGGATGGCTCTTGAAATACGCGCCCACCAGATCGCCGTACCACGGCCAGTCGTATTCCGTGTCCGCCGCCGAATGGATGCCCACGAATCCGCCCCCGCCGTGAATGTACTGCTCCATCGCTTGCTGCTCAGCTTCGTTCAGCACGTCACCCGTCGTGCAGAGAAAAACGACAACCGCAAATCGCTTCAGCGAAGGTTCGCTGAACGCCTCTGCATCTTCAGTCGCGACAACCTGAAACCCGTCTTCATCAAGCGCATTCGTCAACGCTTCAACCGCAACAGGAATGCACTCATGTCGATATCCCGTCGTCTTCGAAAAAAGCAAAACTCGCGGCTTGCTTTGCTCAATCGTTTGTAAGTGCGTCTGTTCCGGCTCATCGCCCCTCGCGCCGTCTTGTTCCCTCATGCACCCCGGCGCAGTCAGCATCATCGCGAACAGCAGCGCAACCCTACCCCACAAAATCCATGCGCCGCAGTACGAACCTTCTCGAATCTCGGCCACGCATCACCTCTTGCGCTTCGCGGAATCGCTGAACGCGGCATCAAAAACTTGCTGCCCCGGCGTGAACTGCAATCCGCGCACGTACGCACAACTCTCCGCCGCGCCATCTTCGCGATCCATCGCCGCGTCCTCCCACTCCACGGAAAGCGGTCCCCTGTAGTTGATGCGATTGAGCGCGCGGATGATCTCCTCAAAATCCACGTCCCCTCGACCGACCGATCTGAATTCCCACCCGCGTCTTGGATCACCGAATTGCAGATGCGAGCCCAATATCCCACGCTCGCCATCCATCCGCACAATCACGTCCTTCATGTGTACATGAGCGATGCGATCCGCGAAGCGATCAATGAATTTCACCGGATCCACGCCCTGCCACACCAGATGACTCGGATCAAAGTTGAACGCAAACGCCGGGTGGTGATCAATCGCATCTAGTGCGCATTGAGCCGTGAACACGTCATACGCAATTTCCGATGGATGCACTTCCAGTGCGAACTGCACGCCTTCATCATTGAACACGTCAAGAATCGGCGACCATCGCTCCGCAAAATCATCAAACCCGCGCTGCACATCCGCATCACTTGTCGGCGGAAAGAAATACAGCATCGGCCACACGCTGCTGCCCGTGAACCCGTTGACCACCTGCACCCCCATGTTGGCCGCCGCCTTCGCCGTTAGTTTCATTTCCTCGGCCGCCCGCTTGTGAACGCCCTTCTCTTTGCCGTCGCCCCACACGTGCTTCGGCAGAATCGCCTTGTGCCGCTGATCAATCGCGTCACACACCGCCTGTCCGACCAGGTGATTGGAAATCGCCCAGCACTTCAAGCCGCGCCGCTCCAGTCGCGCTAGTTGATCCTTTGCATAGCTCTTGCTCTTCGCAGCCCGGCGCACATCCACGTGATCCCCCCAGCACGCCAGCTCCA
>DASZQE010000315.1:0-3083 GCA_035550175.1 Phycisphaerales bacterium
ATTGCTGAGAGCCTGGATTTGCTTTGCACATTCCGTCAAATGCTGGCGAAAAACCTAACTCTCAACTTGGCACACTGAATGCGAATGCAGATTTCATGAACTCCATCCCAGAATCACCATCGTGAGGTCGTCAATGTTCACGAAACCATCGCCATTTGCGTCACCGGCCGGTCCCGATGATCCCCAGTTGAGAATCACCTGTGTCAGGTCATCGATGTTCACCAGGCCATCGCCCGTAAGGTCTCCACTGACCGTCATCACCTGAATCGCCACATCATCGGTGTCCACCGTGCTGTTCACGCCGTCGCCCGCGCCGTCCAGAACCACCGACATTCTGCATGTTCGTCCGCCGAACCCTGCGGGTATTGTGACGTTGTATGTCGCAAATGAACTCGTCAAGCCAGACACGAGCCAGTTGCTCGCAGCAATCATGATCGCCTGCGCATCGTCATCCCGTTGCAGCGCAATCTTCACCACGTCATTTGTGCTGCCGGTTCCATTTCGCCGCAGCTTGAGCGAGACCTGCGTCGGTCCGCTCGGGACGAAAAATCGATTGTGCGTCAACGTCGGAGCCCCGCTGTTCAGCCGATCATACCAGTTACCTGCTTCGCTGATGACATTCGCTCCGTTGCCGCCGTGATACGACCAGCCTGCATACGTTCCTTGATCAAAATCGCCGTTGTAGATTGTCGGTGCCGAATCTGCCGCCGGTGCGACTCCTGCTGAAATCGCAGGCCGAAGCCCCGACCCTCCGCCGATCACTGAATAGTAATATCCGCGCTGCGTGTATCCGTCCGGCGCCCACCACGTCGAACGCATCGCATTCGTGATCGTCTGCTCGCCATCGTTCGGATTCGGGCTCAGGTCCACTGTTCCGTGATACCACAAGTGAACATCCGAATGCGAAAACGAGTACCCGCCTGAATTCAACACGGACTCGCTCAATCCTGTATTGAACACATTGCTCAAAGGAATACCGTCAAAATCCAATCCGTTGATGATGCCTCCGCCGTCCGCTCGCCAATAGTTGTCCGCCCATGTCACGTTGTTCCAGCGCATCGGTGTCGGATCACCCCAGTCAAAGTTGTAGGGTGAATCCAGAGTGCCATCGACTGGATGCGGATCATGCGTCGTCATCTGATCCACTGGGATTCCCGCCAGCGCAAATCGCCTGATCGTCTCGCTGATCACGCACGCGCCTCTGCTGTGCCCCATGAAATGCATCACACGTCCTGTCGCCAGATCATTTGGACCGCTGTTGCCGCTCGCGTAAGCCGCGTCTCGCATCATCGCGTAGAGAACATCGCCTGCCGCCTGCACATAGTGCCAGTTCGGCCCGCTATCCACGCCTGCAGATTCCGGAACCCAGTTGAAAATCAACACGATGTTCTGCGCCGAGCCGTCGCCAATTCCCGAAACGCTGGTCCATACACCAGTGTCCCCCGTGTACCTGTACACCGAGCCGACCCCGCCGGTTCTTCCCAGAACAGCCCCAGCCATCGCCTGCACCCACGAGCCCTTTTCGCCGGTTGTGAATCCATGAACGATCACGGTCGTTGTCGGCAATGCTTGGGCAATCGTTCCGAACATCAACGCTGTCACCGCTGCAATCGCATGCACCACGCGGGCGATTCCAATCGAACTCAATCTGTTCATCTCACGCCTTCCAGATTCAAGCCTTGCCCCTCAGGTCACGCCGACACGGTGTACGACAGAGCGTCCGCCTCTTCGATCAATTCACCGAAGATGAGAATACCCCGCGCCGCGGCGTTTCCAAACTTTTACACGGATTTTCACAGCCCACCCGCCCAATCAGGGGCGAATCTCACGCCAATTTCCACACAGAGCGGGTGACCGGGTTCGAACCGGCGACATTCAGCTTGGGAAGCTGATGCTCTACCAACTGAGCTACACCCGCAACGCCGTTTTGCTGTCGTCGGCGTCGTTTAGTGTGCGCCTGTCGGATTTGCCTGTCAAGCATCACCATCTGCGAGTCGTCATCCTGTATGGAAAACTCCGACCCGAAACCCCGAGCACCCGGATGCCAGCAGCTGACGATGATCATGGCTGGAATCAATGCGGCAATCATCGGATTTCGCGTGTGTGAGACTGCGTGGACACGGTCCTTTCCGCGATACATCTCAAGGCTTTGCCTCGCCACTTCTTGCCATGTGTATTTCTTCTCGATGAGCTCTCTCGCGCATTTCGACATGGCAAGACGCTTGTCTTCGCTTGCTGCCAATTCACAAATAGCATCGCTGAATGCTTCAGATTTGAGCGGCAGCACATGTCCCGCATGCGAGGTCGCAACTTCGGGAAAGAAGCACTGATCCGAAATCACCACCGGGGTTGCGCTCGCCATCGCTTCCAGCACGGCCACGCTGAATCCCTCTTGCCTGCTCGGCAGGCAGAAGCACAGCGAGTCAACCAA
Source organism: Phycisphaerales bacterium (assembly GCA_035550175.1). Classification (GTDB taxonomy): domain Bacteria; phylum Planctomycetota; class Phycisphaerae; order Phycisphaerales; family SM1A02; genus DASZQE01. Next base: position 2,432 of record DASZQE010000315.1, read on the forward strand.
TGCCGCGTATTTTCGTGCCCCGAATTTTGGGCCGTATACGTGAACACGATCTTCCACGCCGTGTCCCGCCACCATGCCCATCAGCTCTTTCCGCGCGCCGTTGTCCGGACCGACAACCACCAGACGCAGATTCGGGCAGCGCTTCTGAGCCATCACGAACGACTGCCCCAGATAATCCAGTCCCTTCTTGTAGTGCAATCGACCCAGGAAGAGCACGTACGGATCATTCTCCAATTCGGGATGATCCGCACGGAATGTTCCCTTGGATGGAAGAGGATCAACTTCCTCCAGAAACACGCCGTTCGGAAGGATGATCTTCTTCGAAGTCAACCCCAGCGGCTCGATTTGTTTCGCTTCATCTGAGTTGCCCAGATGCAATCCTGCGGCGTGGTTGAGCATCCGTCTCAATCCCAGCGAGAGCATCAATTGTTTCTTGAACTTCTTCTGGCTCAGCGACCACGGATGCAGCATGCCGTTCAGAATCACGAAGTAAGGCTTCTTGAATTCTCTGCACAGCCGGGCCGCAGCCATGTACATCGGTTCCCACACCCCGTGCATGTGTACAGCATCAACGCTTGGCAGAATCTCTCGCAGCTTCGCCTTCAGTGCCCCCTGCATCACCTTCCCGATCTTCCCCTGAGCCGGAAGCGCG
>DASZQE010000316.1:0-10489 GCA_035550175.1 Phycisphaerales bacterium
GAGCACCATGCGGGCGGCGAGCTCCATGTGGTGAGCCATGGACCACGTTGAATACACGTGATGGACGACGACGTCATCAAATGCAGGGCACATGTCCTGCGTGACGGTGATGAAGATTTCGGCCGAGTTGCCGAGCTTGAGAGAAGGTTTCACGACACCATGCAGTGTAGCGGCGCGAAGAGAACGTGAAACACGACAACGATTGCAAAGGCGTACACTGAACGGATGATCGGGCTGGCGATACTTTTCGGCACGGCGCTCGGGCTACTGATTGCGGGCTTGAGCGCGATGCTTGTGCATGAGATGCGGCATCCGCCGAGAAGAACGGCGGGGTACGCGCTGGCGCACGCGATGGCGACAGATCCGAGCGATCTGGGGTTGGATTTTGAGCAGTGGATGCTGACGCTGGGAAACGGCATAGCGTTGCCGGTGTGGGATGTGCGGGGGCTGGCGTCGGATGAGAAGGAGCGAATCACGACCGTGCTTGCGCATGGATGGGGACATTCGCGGATTCACAGCCTGGAGCGTGTGAAGGCGTTTCTCCCCCACTGTCATCGCGTGCTGATGTATGACCTGCGCGGACATGGCGAAGCGAAAGGCGGAAGTTCAAGACTGGGTGATCGTGAACAGAAGGACTTGATTGAGTTGCTGAAGGCGTCGCGGAGGATGGACGAACCGAGCTCAAGCGGGGAGCGATTTGTGCTGGCGGGGCACTCCATGGGCGCGGTGATTTGTCTTGCTGCGGCGGCGGAGCATGCACGATTGAATGATGTGGAAACGGTGGATATCGCAGGCGTCATCGCGTACGGGCCATACACGAAGTTTCATCGATCGTTGATCGGACGATTGAAGGCTGCGGGTTTGCCGGCGCGACCGATGACGGACCTTGCGCTTGCATGGCATGGATTGACGGGCGTGAGACCGCTTTCATTGCGAGATGAGGCGTTGCGTCAGGTGAATTGCCCGGTGCTGATTGTGCATGGAGGGAAGGATGTCGTGGCGCCAATTGAGCATGGAGAACACATCGCGAGCATCGTGCCGGGGACGGTGTTCGAGCTATTTCTTGATGCGGGTCACGTGGATGCGCACGTGAAGGACGTTGAGCGACACGCGCAACTGATTGCGGAGTTCTTTCAACGAGTGGCTGTGAAACAATGAATGAGAACTCAACCTCCGCCCGCGCCGCTTGAGCCGGGCCTGGTCATGGCCTTCGCGTCGAGGAGTTTGTCGAGTTTCCTGGGGTCGATCAGCTTGTGTTCAAGCACGTACTCACGGACAGTTTTGCCTTCGGCGAACGCGCCCTTGGCGACTTTGGCTGCGGCGTCGTACCCGATTTCCGGCGCGAGGCTGGTACACATCATCAAGCTCTTTTCAACCATGCCTTCCGCGATTTCTCGATTGACTTCCAGGCCGATGATGCAGTTGTCTGTGAACATCAAGGATGCATTGGCCAGGAGATTGATGGAGGTGATGAGGTTGTCAGCCATCATGGGCATGGCGACGTTGAGATCGAGCAAAGAACCGATGCCGCCGAGGCCGCCGATGGTGAGCGCCGCATCGTTGCCGATGACCTGACAGGCAACCATCATCACGCTTTCGCAGATAACGGGATTCACCTTGCCGGGCATGATCGAAGAGCCCGGCTGCGTGGCGGGTAGTGAGAGTTCAAATAAGCCGCAACGCGGACCGGAGCCCATCAGACGGATGTCGCTGGCGATTTTGCTGAGGCTGACGGCGATGGTCTTGAGTTCGCCGGAGGCTGCCACGACGCAATCACGTGTGGCCTGGGCTTCAAAATGGTTTTCAGCTTCCTTGAAAGCGATACCGGTTTTTTTTGCGAGCGAAGCGGCCACCGAGGCGCCAAACTTTGGATGCGTGTTGATGCCTGTGCCGACGGCCGTGCCTCCGATCGGCAGATTTTCCGCAAGACGAATCATCGCACGCTGTGCGCGGATGGCGCAGTATTCAGCCTGGGCCGCGTAGCCGGAAAATTCCTGGCCGAGGCGAATTGGAGTGGCATCCATGAGGTGCGTACGGCCGATCTTGACGATGGAATCCCACGCCTTGGCCTTCTTGCTGAGCGAGGCGGCGAGTTTCTTGAGTGCGGGGACGAGCTTTGCATTGATGACCACGGCCCCTGCGATCTGCATGGCGGTGGGAAACGTGTCATTGGATGACTGTCCCATGTTCACGTGATCGTTTGGGTGCAACGCATCACGATCACCGGCATTTTTGCCTGCGGCCTTGAGCGCGAGGTTCGCGACCACCTCATTGACGTTCATGTTGGTAGATGTGCCTGAGCCTGTCTGGAAGATGTCGATAGGAAAATGGCGCATCATCTCGTGCGCCTGGTGAGACTGCGGGCCGTCAGAAAATGCTGCGTGAATTGCATGGCAAGCACTCGCGATCAGTTTCGCGCGCCTGGCATCAAGCTTCTTCAGTTTTGCATTCACATCCGCACACGCGCTCTTGAGCATGGCGAAAGCGTCGATGACTTCGGGATTCACGGTTCGACCGGACACAGGGAAGTTCAGCACCGCGCGCTGGGTGGTGGCACCGAAAAGCGCATCCGCAGGCACCGTCATTTCACCCATGGAATCGCGTTCAATTCTTGTACCCGATTTGGCCATTGCCGTCGTTCCTTCTACGTTTGAAATTCGATGAATGTTCGGAGCGCAAAAGTGGAAAGCCGATCAGTGTACCGCTGAGAGTTGGATCGTTCAGGAAGCGGCGTCTGCGAACAACGCAGGAAGAATGACGCCGACCTTACCGAGCAATTCGACGTCGGCAGAGGCCGTTTGCGAGGCTTCTGTATTGATGATGATGACGGTTGCTCCGTGTGATTTTGCAAGTGGAATCAAACCCGCTGCGGGATACACCACTGCACTGGTTCCGATGACCAGAAGCAGATCGCACGTGCGGATCGCCTGCTCGGCGCGTGCCCAGACATCCTGCGGAAGCGGCTCACCGAACCAGACGACCGCGGGTCGCATCGGCGCACCGCATTTCAGGCATTCGCGACGAGCGGGCGGATTGGTCAGGTCAATGTCTTCAGCGTGTCCGCACCCTCCGTGGCAGCGATCCCGCCAGATCGTGCCATGCAGATGGAACACGTTCTCCGCGCCGGCACGCTCAAGCAGGTTGTCAACATTCTGGGTGATGTGAACAAGGTCGGCGCGGGAAGCAAGCACACGATGAGCAGCGTTCGGCTGAGCTTCGGCGAGCACCTTGCGGCGCATGTTGTACCAGTTGACGACAAGTTCCGGATCGGAGGCGAATCCATCAACCGACGCGAGTTTCATGGGGTCATATTTCGCCCAGAGCCCTGTGGCCCGGTCACGAAAGGTTGATAAACCCGATTCTGCGCTGAGTCCTGCGCCAGAGAAGGTTACGACCGATCGTGCGCCTGTCATGAATTGACGGGCGAGATGCAGGCGGGTGTCGTGAGAAGGCGGATGAGCGGTCATGCTGTGAATGTAGCGAAGATTGTGAGCGTTTCGTTCAGCGATGGACTCAGCCGGGTCCGCTGCCCGATTGAGACCTGTAAAACTGAAAAGTCAACCCTGCGCTTCTGATCACGTCGATGTGTACACTTATGGCATCTGGTCGGTGAGGCTCTGCCGGTGCGGATTCACGGAAGAGCCTTGTGACAAGCCGGCGGATGAACGAGTTGCACCTCATCCGTGCAACGATGAAACGAACGTCGCTTGGAGAAGCGCATGAGTGATTGGATGGACGCCGAACAGCACGCAGATCGAGCTCTGGAAATGTACGAGCGCGGCCGGTGGGCAGAAGCCGAAGCGGAGCTTCGCAAGGCGATCGCCATGAATCCCGATCAGGCGGAATGGCACTTCAATCTTGGATTGACGCTTGAAGCTGCGGGCCGGGAAAGCGATGCGCTGCTGTGCTTTTCCAAAGCTGCGGAATTGATGCCGGATGAACTTGATCCGCTGATGGCCAGCGGGTCGTTGTGCTCGCGTCTGGGCCGGTTTGAGCAGGCGATTGAGTTTTTCGATCGGGTGATCAAGCTCGATCCATCGATGGAGACCGCGTATGCCAACAAGATCGAGTGCCATACGCGGCTGAATCAACATCAGGAAGCGGAGACCGCGTTCTACCTTGCGCAGCAGGCCCTGGAGGAACCCGGCGGACATTGCCTGGCGGCGATCGGCGAAAGTCTTTTCCTCCGCAGGAACTTTGAGCGAGCGGAATGGTGCTTCCGCGAGGCGCTTCGGCTTGAACCGAATCTGCCGCGAGTGCGATCCCGGCTTGCATCGGTGTTCGCTTCGACAAACCGTCAGCAGCGAGCCGCTCAGCTTTATCTTCAGGAACTGCGCGACGAGCCGGGCAACATCGACACGCTGCTTGAGTATGCGGACCTGCTGCGTGAACTCGGCCGGCTGCCGGAAGCGGGCGAAAAACTGCGCCGCGTACTGGAGCTTGAACCCGCAAATGCCTACGCGCATTTCCAGCTTGGGCAGATCGCGTATCGCACAGCGAAATACGAACAGGCGCAGATCGAATTCGGGCTTGTGCTGAAGTTAGACCCGAAGTTTCCGCAGATTCGCACATCCGCGGCAGACACCCTGCTGAAGCTTGAGCAGCGGGAGGAAGCGAAAGCGATTCTTGCGGAGGAACTCGACCTGTTCCGCTGCCAGATGCAGGGGGAAGCTCCGGCATCGGCTGATGTTCCGGAATTCGATGTGCCATCAATGATGCGATTGGGATCGCTGCTCCTGCAAGTCGGCGACAGCAAGGCTGCGGAGGAAGTCTTCAATCGCGCAGCGGAACGGGCTGACGCGCAGAATGCCATTGTGACGCAACGTGCGGAAATATATCGCCAGCTTGCTCTGGCTCGATTCCGATCGGGGGATCGTGCGGGAGGAGCCCGGGCCAGCCGGCGCGTGCTACGGCTTGAACCGGCGTGCATCGCATCGTTCCACAATCTGGCGCTGGCGGCATTACAGGAAGACCGGCTGCGTGTTGCGGCCGGCTGGCTGGCACGCGGCCTGCGCGTTGCTCCGCATGATGACGGACTGCGAAGGCTTCGCATGCGGCTCTGGCTGGCGGCTGTGCGCCGGATGTTCGCACGCATCGGCATTCACGCGGCAAGCTGAGCGAAGCTCAATCTCGCAACACTCTCATTTTCGGATATCGATTATCTTGACGCGCACGGCAAAACCTTCGATCGCTCGAAGGGCATGTTCCGTCGAAAGGGTGTTCGACAAATTAGAGCGTTGCGCTGGTGTACGGGAGCAAAGCCATGTAGCGGGCGCGCTTGATGGCCTGCGAGATTTTGCGCTGTTCCCATGCGCTGACGCCCAATCGCTTGCGTGAATAAATCTTGCCGTTGGGAGTCATCAGTCGGCGAAGATCGTCAACAGACTTGTAGTCCACGTAATACGAATCACCGCTACCGGCTTTCTTGAGGTAACCAGCCTTGCCGGAGGACTGCATGGGGCGATTCATCGTTGATTGTGATTGCTGCATATCGAACAGGTCTCCAAACCGGATAGGAGTTACCGGGCGGTTGGCCCGGCGAATTTGGGGGAAGGATTGTACCAATTCAGCCTGGAAATGTCACTAGCAGGGCTGAAGGGGCTTCGATTCAAGAATGAGGGTGATTTTCGAGGGGACTCGTGTACATTTTTAGGGATTCCCAAGGATGATGCGCCCATCGGAACCGACGAAGACAAGCAGAGGCGAGATTGCTCGCCTCCCCACGTTTCCAAGTGTTCTCACCTGATAACAGGATCGCCATGACTGCACCCATCATTGGCATCACGCCGGATGTTTGCGACGGAAAGCTGGCTGTAAGCAGGCAGTACGCCGACGCGATCATCGCGCACGGAGCTGTGCCTGTGATTCTTTCGTGCGAGCCCGGACTGATTCCCCAGTATCTGGAACTCTGCGACGGGTTCGTGTTCACCGGCGGGGATGATCCGGACATGACGAGGTTCGGCGTGGTGATGCACCACAAAGCCAAAGCCATGGACGCCATACGACAGAATTTTGAAATGGCGCTGCTTGAAGCGATCGATTCGCATCCGGACATTCCGGTGCTCGGCGTGTGCCTGGGCATGCAGCTCATGGGATTGCACGCAGGCGGAACGCTCGATCAGCACCTGCCGGACACGCGCGTGACGGCGGGTGATCATTCCAATCGGAATGAGCATGTGGTTCACGGCGAATTCGGCACGGGCACAATTCACAGTCATCACCATCAGGCGTTGTCATCCCCGGGTTCACTGACGATTGTCGCCAAGGCGCATGACGGAGTGATTGAAGCCGTGCGCGATTCCAGTCGAGCATTTTATCTCGGCGTGCAATGGCACCCGGAGCGCACGGACCAAGCCTCCCTCGGATCGGACTTATTCCGCAGGCTTGTGGACGCTGCCCGGGCGGTCCATCGCTCACGCGGCGCGGCTTCACGCATGCAATCCGTGAGGGGACACTGAATCCATGCACGTTGTCACGATCAACACCCTGGATGAATTCGACCGGCTGAGGCCGGCGTGGGATGAATTGCACGCGGCTGACCCTTCGGCGCCGATGTTCGTCTCATGGCCGTGGCTGCGCGGTTGGTTCGAAGCATCGCCGTACGGCTGGTCCGTGCTGGCGGTGCGTGATTCTGTGAACGACAACTGGGTTGCGTTCTTTCCGATCAGCGTGCGCGGATCACAAAGCGTGGTTCGGCTGGACCAGGTGCGGGAAGTGCACTTCGCGGGCAACCCGGTCGCGGATTACAACGGCATGGTGTGCAAACCGGAATTGGAAGATTCTGTGATTCGCACACTCTCTTCGCACATTCTGGATCACATGCGATGGGACTTGCTGCAATTCAAGGACATCGCTGATCCGCGGATTGATCGGCTTGCGGAGCACCTGAAGGCGGCCGGCTGCGGCGTGCGGCTTGGCGAGGGATTGTGCTGCCCGTACATCAAGCTTCCGCCGACGTGGGAGGATTTCCTTTCCCAGCATCTTTCGTATGAAAGCCGCTCTTCTCTTCGACGCAAGCTTCGCAAGGCGGAGAAGCGATTCACGTTCGGTCCGTTGAATGACGCGGACCCGAACGCCGCGATTGCGGCACTCATGCAGATGGCGGTCTCTCGCACGCGAGAAGAGCCGGATCCCCACCTGAACTGTCACACGCCGATTCTCACATGGTGCGTGAAATATCACGTCGCAGACGTGTTCATGCTGCGCGACGGAAACACGCCGGTGGCCGGCATCGCGGCGATGATCGATCCCAAAACCAACGCTTTCGGCTCGCTTGTGACTGCCTTTGACGAATCGCTCAGCGAATTCTCTCCCGGGCGCGTCGTCAACGCTCTATGGATCAAATACGCCATTGAGCACGGCATCCGCATCATCGATTTTCTGCGCGGTGAAGAGTCATACAAGTTTCAATTCGGCGCGGAGAAGAAATACACCCGCCACGTCTGGGTGTACCGGCAAGGCGTGCTGACGAAAGTGCGATTTGCGATGTCTCGTCTGCGAGACCGCATGGGCATTTGACGCAGGCTCACTCGATTTTCAGCGTGCTCAGATCGCATGCCGCAGGCGGATACCGCATGTCGAAGCCGCGCAACGTGTCCACGATGACCTGCGATATCACCAGATTTCTATACCACTTCTTGTTCGCGGGAACGATGTGCCACGGCGCCCACGACGTGCTGCACTTCTCCAGCGCATCTTCATAGGCGTTCGTGTAATCATCCCAGCGTTTGCGTTCCGCAAAATCGGTGGGCGAAAGTTTCCAGTTTCGCGTCGGGTCGGTCACGCGCGCTTTCAGACGCTCGAGTTGCTCGTCTTTTGAGATGTGAAGAAAGAACTTGAGAATCGTCACGCCGCAGTCGGTGAGCATTTTCTCAAATGCGTTGATCTGCTCATAGCGGGCTTTCCACACATCCTTCGGCGCCAAATCGTGAACCCGCACAACGACCACATCTTCGTAGTGCGAGCGATTGAACACCCCCACTTCCCCTTTGCAGGGAACAGCCTTGTGAATCCGCCAGAGAAAATCGTGATCCTGCTCCTCGGCGCTGGGAGTCTTGAAGCTTGTCACTTTCACACCCTGCGGATTCATCCCGCTCATCACGTGACGGATCGTTCCATCCTTGCCCGCCGCATCCATGCCCTGCAGCACGATCAGCAATGCGTGCTTGTTCTCTGCGTACAGCAGATACTGCAGCCGATCCATCTCCAATACGTGCTCGGCGAGCAGTTTGTCAGCATCTTCTTTTTTTGCGGACGGAGTCGCATCCGGATCGATCGCGCGCAGGTCCACAGCTTGCCCGGGATCAACTCGCAATTCCTTCGAGATTTTCATTGCCGAATTCTACTCGCGCCCTGACGCTGCCGCGCCGCGTCATCAGTTCCAGCAATTTTTTCGGACTCAGGTGGATGTCTTTTCGCGGCGTTGAATTGCAAACCGCGGCAAGCACCCTCATATCCGGACGCGCATGGGGCTTGAATCGCACTCGGAAGTGCAGTGAATGCGATGTCATGTCGATCCATAGCGGGGCTGCGTGTCTCCTGCCATGATCGTGGAAATCGTCAAATCTCTGTCTGAAATGAACCTGCTGCGGTTCGACTGGGATGCCGTCGCCGGCGTTGATCCGCTGACCACGGTGTTTCTACTCTGGCCGTGGATGCGTGCGTGGATGGAAGTGGCGCCTGATCCCGTACACGTTCTGGCGGCAAGACCGTCGAAGAATTCGCCGTTTGTCGCATTCTGGCCGATCACGTATCGCGGCGCGGATTCGCGCATTCGCATCGACCATGTGCGTGAAATCGCCATGGGCGGAGAACCGCTCGCGGACACCACGGGATTTCTGCTGACACCCGGGTACGAACAGGCTGCGCTGCTCGCTTTTGCGGACACGCTGCTTCACCAACTCAATTGGGATCGCCTGAACCTGAAGGACGTGCGCGATCCGCGCATGAATGTGCTGCTACCGATGCTTGCGGAGCATGAACACGATGTGCATGATGATCCGGGCCAGTGTTGCCCATATGTTGCATTGCCCGAGAGTTGGGCAGAGTTTGAACGTGAACAACTGTCACGTGCTTTCCGGCACTCGCTCCGGCAGAAAATGAAACGATCCGAGAAATGCTGTCGGCTCACAACGCTTGCCGACACTGAGCCGCACCAGCAAATTGAAGCGCTGATATCGCTTGCGCTGAGTCGCAAACGCAAAGAGCCCGATCCGCATCTGTACCGGCAGAGGGCGATTCTCGATCGGTGCGTCTCAGAAAATCTCGCGGACATCATCGTGCTGCGCAAGAATGATGAACCGATCGCGGGCGCAGCCATGCTGATTGATGAAAAACAGTCCTCGATGGGCTGCATCGTGACGGGCTACGATGAATCGCACGCGGACGAATCACCCGGCACCGTCGTGATGGCTCACGCCATTCGCCGAGCCATCGAACGCGGATTCAAGACCTTCGATTTCTACCGGGGTGATGAAGCGTACAAGTTCCGATTCGGCGCACAGGTTCGTTACAACCGAAATGTGCGGATCGCCCGCCACGGCCTTGGCTCCACGACACGCCTGACGATTGATCGTCTTCGTCATCGTCTTGGCGCATGATGGAAAACAGACAGCGTGAGCTTAGCGTCAAAGGCTTTCAACCCATCACACCGGGGTCTTGATGCCCATCGCTCGCACTACGCACCAACCCGCCCAGCCTTCAATGATGCCGACTGCGCCGCACACGAGCATTACTGTCGCGGCGATTCCCGGCACACCGGACCCTCCATCCCACAATATCAATGCACATGCGGCGACGACCAGCGTGATCCCGAAGATCAGTCGGACCGCTTTTCCGCGTGAGTCGATGTTGCATTTCATTCCGAAAATCATAGGCTCAACGCATTCCAACCATTCCACCATTGAATCCCCCAAGTTTTCCGCCAATAATGTCGATTCGGAGAACACATGGCCAAGCGATACACCGTCAGTGATGGCAAGCTCGTGCTTACGCTCGAAGAAGCGGAACGCGGATGGTACGTCGTCACTTCGCCGATGGATCCCGGAATCACCACACAGGCTCGCTCAGTGAAAGAAGCCTTCGTGATGGCCCGCGACGCACAAAAAGTGCTCCGAAAGAGCCGCGCCAAGTTTTTCAAGAACCTCAAGAAGAACAAGCGCGTCGCCTGATTTATCGTTTTGTCGGCTTGGGAATTTGAAGCTGCCTGCAGATTGCCAATACAGTGCCAAGCGGTATTTCCTGATGTCGCGGCACTACCGTTTGCATTTCATTGGAAGGGTTCAGCCAGGCATCATGCTTCGCGCCATGGTCGTGAAGCACACAGCCATGTTCTCGAAGATGGTGTTCAAGGTCGCGGCGCTTCATGTGAATTGTTGCGGTTTCACGACAGGCGTAGTTCGACCTAGCTTGTTGCGTGGTGGATTTAGCTTGGCAATCAGAAAATGCTCAAGTGCTGGTGCAAGAAACATCTGATCATTGGCAAATCGGA
>DASZQE010000317.1:0-4978 GCA_035550175.1 Phycisphaerales bacterium
GCTGATCGGACCGAATTGCCCGGGCGTGATTTCGCCGGGAAAGAAGGTGAGCGGAAGCGGTGCGAGCGCGCGGTTCGCGGGCGGGTGCAAGATCGGCATCATGCCCGGGTACATTCACACGCACAAAGCGGATGCGAAGAGCGGCAAGGCGGTGGGGATTATTTCGCGATCCGGGACGCTGACGTACGAAGCGGTGTGGCAGACATCGGTGCTGGGGATCGGGCAGACGACCTGCGTGGGGATCGGGGGCGACCCTGTGAAGGGGCTGAACTTCATCGAACTGCTGGAAATGTTCGAGCGGGACGTTGAGACGGACGGCATCGTGATGATCGGGGAGATCGGCGGAAGCGATGAATCCGAAGCAGGGAAGTTCATCAAGGCGAATGTGAAAAAGCCCGTGGTGGCGTTCATTGCGGGGCAGACGGCTCCGCCGGGCAAGCGGATGGGACATGCGGGGGCGATCATCGGTGGGAGCGATGACACCGCGCAGGCGAAGATGAAGACGCTGGAGGCGTGCGGGGTGCGGGTGGTGAAATCGCCTGCAGAGATCGGAGTGATGATGGCAAGCGCGCTGAACGTGAAGAGCGCGGAAACCAAGCAGCCGGTGGGTGCGAGGTAAACAGCGAATCGGGACACACCACCTTCGCAAAGCCTCGAACTGGTGTGTGGCTTTCAGACTTGTTCAATGTGCAGCTTTCACCACGCGAAGGATGTCGTGTGGGAGGGTTTGGGCACAGCGTCAGCGAGTGAGTCGAAAGTGACTTCACGATTGTGGAAACGAGCGACTCGGTCGTAGCCGGCTTGATGAAGACGGAGGGCGGCCTTGTCAAAATCGCGGAGAAGATGCTCGGGCTGATGGGCATCAGCGGAGATGGTGACGGGAATATTGCGATTGCGGCAGGCGCGGAGAATGTCGAGGGAAGGGTAGGCGTCGTTACAGGGTTTGTGCCAACCTGCGGTGTTGAGTTCGACGACGAGATGATTGTCAGCCAGAGCATCGAGCGCGGGATTGATGAGCGAGGTGAGGTCGGACTTGGCGAAGTAGCCGAATTTCTTGGCGAGATCGAGATGGGAGGCGATATCAAAGAGGCGTGACTGGGCCATCAGCGGAACCTGTGTCCAGTAGTCGCGGTGAAGTTGCTCTCGCTGGTCGTCGGTGAGTTTTGCCCATTGCTCGGGGCGGCCATCGATGGTGAATGAACCGACGAAGTGGATGGAGCCGAGGATGTAATCAACGGGAAGGCGTTCGAGCGCCGGCTTGAGAACGTGCGTGTGATTGGAAAACCAGTCAGCTTCGACGCCGATGCTGAGCGTGAGACCGGGTGGCGTTGAAGCGCGAGCGGATTGAAGCTCGCGGATGTAGTCATCGATTTTTTCGGAAGGCATGGCCCAAGGCTGCTGAACGCCGGCCGGATGAAGGCAGTAGTGATCGGAGATGCCGAGTGTGGAGATGGATTGCGCGTGAGCGGAGGCGATGAGATCGGGAATGGAGGCTTTGCCATCGCTCCAGCGGGAATGGTTGTGATAGGTGGCGAGCATGTTGATCAGGAGGTGGCGTGCGCAAGCGACTGTGCCGGGACCGAGTGATGAATTGACGCACTTGACTGAAGCTGAAGAGTCGGCGGATCGAACGCGGCGGGAATGAGCCCGGTGCCGGCGAGCAGCGATGTGCGCGCGTAAATGGGATTTGCCGGGCGATCGAGATGTGCGGCGTGATCGAATGAAAGAGCGATCAGGCTGGCGCGAGAGTCAGGATCGGGAATGTCAACATGCACAGCGTGAAGCGTAATGTGAAGGTTCATGGGCAACGTCCGCTGCGGCAGCAGGGAGACGCGACCGACGGGCAGGAGAAGGTCCGCTTCAATGAGCGCACGATTGGCGGCGAGTGCTGTGAGCAGGATGCGCAATTCGGCGCGAGGAGAAGATGTTGATGCAGAGTCGGCGAAATCCGGATTGGTCTGCTGAACGACGGCGGAATGCGCGAGCAGGCGCGCAGCGGCGGGATGTGCAGAGCACAGCGTGGCGGACCAGGTTGCACAGAGGGAGATGGGGAGGGTTGGTGCGGACATGGCTATGAAGCGCGGCTGAAGAATTTTGCGGCGAGGGCGAGACCTTTCCCGGAGGGCTGGATGAGCTGCTGGGCGAGTGCATCAATCATGGTGAGGAAATCGATCATGGCATCAAGGCGCTTGTTGTGCTCTTCAGCGTGAGAATCACGTGTGCGAGATGCGGCGAAGAGCCTGCGGGGTTTCTGGTGTGAATCCGTGAGTTCCCGACAATTGCGAAGCGCATCGATGAGCGGATCAATTTCGCGTTTCTTGCGTTCGCGGAGGACGGTGCGGAAGAGCTTCCAGATGTCGGAGGAGGTGGTGAAGAGGTCTTTGCGCTCTCCGGGAACAACGGCGCGGGAGACGATGCCCCAATCCTGAAGGTTTTTGAGGGTCATGGATGCGCTGCCGCGTGAAATGCGGAGGCGTGCCATGATGTCATCGGTGTTCATCGGCTCGCCGACGATATACAGGAGCGCGTGGACCTGGGCCATGGTGCGTGGAATGCCCCAAGAAGAGCCCATGCGGCCCCAGAGGGCGATGAAGCGATCCTGTGCGAGCTGGACAGGGTCCGTGGATGGAGAAGCGTCGCCAGCCATACGAATACGATACCCCATCCGGTGCAGAAGTTCAAGAATTTTCAAAACATTTTGAAAATACGCGGAGAGGCGAGGGAGATCGACACTCGGAAGTGACGGAAGGCGGAGCTTCTCACGCGATGGGGGTCAAATGATCTGCGCGCGATCAGGCTTTGAGGTCGATGTGCGGCTGATCTTCCGGCGGAGGCGCGGGGTTTTCGTGCGATTCATGCTCAGTCTGTGACTGCTGGGAGTCATTCTGGGGCAGGGCACGAATGGCGCGTTCATCTTCCACCCCTGCGACGCGGAGCTCGACGAGGTCGTTGAATCGGCGCGCGGAATCGGAGGCGGCGGCCTTATCGCGATCGCGATTTTTGGCTGCCTGCTGCTGGGCCTGTAGCGCGAGGACCACTGACGTTTCAATGGGTGAGCCGATGATGCTCATGCAGAAAATATCGACTATGAATTGCAAAAAACTGCAAGAGCGAACGAGATAACTGCAAAACGGAAGTCGGATTGTTCCGGTTGCGCTCGAATGCAGTTTTCTAGGCGGGTGTAGTGAATACTCACCAATGTGAAAGGCACAAAAAGCGGCACTCAGGGATTGTGCTGAGAAGCGTCAGCGAGAAGCGGGAATGCCGCTGCAAGGTTCAGCAAGCCGTTTTCGGCAGTGAGATAGCGGATGCGAATTTTTTCAATCGTGCTTCCGAGCCAGGCAGCCCGGCCGGCGGTGCGATCGACCCGGCCGAGAGCCTTGCGGACATCGTGGATCGTGAGTGATCGTCGTTTTTCCCCGGCGGCGTGAACACGCGCAAGCCAGCTGATGACGGGGATGTTGACGACAAGCGCAGCAAGACCGGGGATGATCGGCCAGCCGTAGTATCCGGCGCCCCAACTGCGACCGCTGAGGATCGAAGCGCGGAGATAACGGATGAGCAGGCTGTGAATTAGCAGGGCGTCTTCGCCGGGTGATGCGGATTGAACAGAATCGATGGCGGAGAAGGGAACGTTGGTCGGCCAATCAATGCCGACCTGCGGGACGAGGCCGCGACCGACACGGAATCTCCGACTTCGACGAAGCTGGTCGATCTTGAGCGCGAGCTTGGAGCGATTGATGCGAGCGAGCTTGGGGTCTTCCGTGCGTGCGAATGCTGCCTGGCGAAGCAGCTTCACCTGACCTGGGCGAGGCGCGGCGACCTGGATATGTTCGAGTTCGTCAGGAAGTGCGGAACGAAGCACATCCAGGAGCTCTGCGAAGCGCGCCTCGCGGACGTTCTCGAGCTGTGCTGAGGAGAGCTGCGTGACGATCCACGCGAAACCCTGAATGATGGTGTTGAGCGGAAGGTCCTGCGTGAGCCAGTCGTCGAGCATGGATTCGAGCGATTGAATCTCCGATTCGACGGCATGGTGCTTTTCGGTCAGGCGCGGAAGCGGCACCGGCGCGAGCAGTTCGGAGAGGTCTTCGGTCATGCGCGAAAGTTCAGCGCGATGTGTACGAAGATCAGCACCCTTGTTCTCGAGCACGCTCTGACACGCGAAGTTGATGCCGACTTGAACACTAGTGCCGTGATGGGCGCGAGCGGGCGCGGGGTTGAAGTGAAAAGGAAAAACCTGGCAGGCGATGGGCTTTTGCGAGAAGCCGAACTCGGCGTGTATTCGACACTTGCCGTTCGGGAGGAGGAAGATGCACGAGCCATCGGGATTCTGACGGAGATAGGCCTGCCCGCGAAATGTTGTCGTGACGTGTTGATTGAGCCGCTGTTCCCATTTCTGCTCAGAGAGTTTCTTCAGATCCTCGGGGCGCACCTGCACAGTGAAATCACGACAGCAGTTTCCACAGCCGTGACAGGAGTAGTGCTGATCACGAACGGGAAGGTCGAGAATGGGGAGGCGAATGGAGAGCACTGAGCAAAAAGTATAGAGGTCCGCGGCAGGCGGACCTCTGAAGGGGGTCAGATTCACTTTGATGGTCAATGCGTTCGCCGGCGCTGCCGAACGAGGCCTGCCAGCCCGCACAGCGCGAGAACACCCGGCGCGGGAACAAGCTCAACGTGATCGAGGTCGAAGGTCACGTTCTGGTCCACGCCAGCGAGGTCGCCGCCGAAGACACCTATTTGCAAGTGGCCGATGTTGCTGAACACGTTGTCGAACTCAGTCTGTCCGCCGGGAGGGCCTTCGTAGAACAATCCAGGGTTGGAAAGAGAAATGGGAATGACAATCTGCGTCCAGGTATTGGCCTGAACGGGAGTGAAGGAGACACCGGACCAGGCGGGGAAATTGTCCGGCGTGGAAAACCTCGCGAAGAAAGTCAACGAGACATCCGTGGCATCGTGACGGACCCAGAAGCTGAGT
>DASZQE010000318.1:0-3077 GCA_035550175.1 Phycisphaerales bacterium
ACAATCCGCACCCGCAACCGGCGTCAATGATGCTGATTTGTTGCGCGGGCTGGAACAGCCCCATCGCTCGACCCATGAGCGAGAATCGCAGATTCAAACGTGATTCATTTGTGCCCCAATCCATGCCTTGCGCAGTCGGGCCGTGCGCTGCAAGGCAGGATTCGTAATGTTCCGTGAGTGTGCGGGTCACTTCGTGCATGTCGCCACCTGGTTCTTGCGTGACTCGAGGTGCGGATTCCAATCAGGCAGACGGAAACACTCGAGACCCTCGAGTTCCTTCATCTGCACGGCACCCTCGGCACTCTCCGGGCGCAGGCCGATGAGAACGCACTCGATGCTCTCCGGCAGGTCTTTCGGACCAACAATCGGAATTCCTTCGAACACGCTGCCTTGCTTGCGTCGATTCATGTCCACGAAGCACGCAAAACGATCATTCGCAAGACCGCAGCGAGCAAGCATCCATGCGCCGTACACCCCGGCGCCGTAAATGGCGATTGATCGTCGTTGCGGTTGTTGAGCGCCGCAGAAAGTTCGCAACTCCAGTTCGGCGTTTCGCCAGTACTTCGTCAATTCCGTGGTTGCCGTGGCGTCATCATCAACGCTCATGGTCGGCATGGTGTCAGCCTGCGCGCTTGCAACGGCCAGCAGCGTGCCGGGAATCGCATCGCTCCGCATTTCGTTCACATGCAATCCGGTTCGCCGAATCATTCCCGCAAGCGAACGGCTCGTGAAATGAGACAGATGATCGACGGAGAGCACATCGATCGGATTCGCGAGCACATCGGGCACAGCAATTACGATCGTTCCGCGTTCGGTGATGCGATCACGCATCTTCGATACCAGTGACGCAGGGTCTTCAACGTGTTCGAGCACGTACCAAGAAGTGACCAAGTCAAATTTTCCATCAGGAAATGTCCCGATCGAAATATTGTTCCGGGCATAGCGATGCGAGACTTCATAGCCCCACGTGTTCCAGCCGGGCATTTGCTCGGAGAATCTGCGCATGAACGTGCCGTGTCCACAGCCAACATCCAGCAGGTTTCCTTGATCCGGCAATGGCCCAATTTGCATCAGAGCTTCGCTTTGCCGTTGAATTCGGTAGACGGGTCTGCCATCGGAATCCACGCCCATCAGGTCGTCGGCATCATCGCGAACTGTGTCGTAGACGTTGCTGTAGTAGATTTCCTGATCGATCTGATTCACAGTGCTCAGATGACCACAGACTTGGCAGTGATGCACGCGGGTCGGCGCATTGATTGTGACGGCGAGTGATGTGATGGCCTTGCCCGTGAGCGAGACTATCACTTCGATGTCATCGCTGCCGCACGCTCTGCAGGTTGCGGAGCTCATCGGGCGGACCTTTCAACGACGGCTTCTGGATGCACCTTGCGCAAATCGACGCCAGCAAGCATGCCGCCGGTCCATCCGATGCGGATACCGTCTTGATTGAGAAAATTGAAGTATCGCAATTGCACGCTCCACCTGGTGCGCTGCGATCGATTCGGGCGCGAAGCGTGCAGAGTCAGGCCATGCAAAGCGACGACGTCACCGGGTTTCGTGTCAACGCTTGTTTGAGGATATTTCGCAAGATACTTGTTCAGATCGACGATTGCTGTGGCTTTGGCGCCGTTGTGGTTGGTGTTCAGCGGGTCATCGAGATGGACTTTCAACAGACCTTCCTTGTGAGAGCCGGGTGCGAAGATGACGCTGCCGACGGTCTCATCAACTTCCACGAGCGGGATCCAGAGCGTGAGCATGTCGAGGCTGCACAAGTGGGAGGGATATTCCTGATGCCAAGGTGAAAGATATTGATCTTCATCGGGATGATCCATTCGAATGCCGGACCCTTGTGCGTAGAGTCCTGGCAGTTCGGTGTTCATGAGCCGCTTCACCAAATTCCAGACGCTTGGATGCGTGGCGAGCGCAAAGAACGCGGGAACTTTTCGAACGGCGTCATAGACCGCGCTGACGGCCTTGCGATCTTTTTCGAGCAATTCCGGCAAACCTGCGTCAAAGACATCGCCCGTTGAGGTGCCGAGGCCGCTGCGCCTGCGCACCAAATCGATCACTTGACGAATCTGGGTTTGCAAAGGCGTCACAAGCGCCGGTAGGTCCAGGAAGGCGGGGAAACGAGAAAACCCATTGTCACGATACTGTTGCACATCGGCTTCGACGCTGCTGTGCAGGCTTGCTTCTTTCTTTGAAGCCACTCTGGTCATCATGCTGGTCATCGCAGACTCCTTTCAGCGGGCGCCGGAAGCCATGGCCTCGACCGGTTCATAGCTTCGCACCGCGTCAATCACCAGATCCCGTATGTCTGTCGGCATCTGACTCCACAGCGGCAACGTGACGATTTCCGCACTGACACGCTGTGTCACTTTCATCGGGCCGTGACGGAAATCCTTGCAGAATGTCATTTCATGCAGCGGAAGAAAATGGATTCCGGTCGCCACACCACGTTCGCGCAGATGAGCCATGAATGCTTCTCGCTGACCGTGCAGAACCCGGACTGTGTAAATGAACGGACCGACATTCTTCCAGTTCACATCAGGCACGCGCAGCCATTGCAGATCGGCAAACGCTTCGTTGTATGTGGCGCAGTCGCGGCGACGGCTGGCCAGGAATTCATCAAGCCTTGCCAACTGCGACAGGCCGATGGCCGCGTTGATATTGGTCATGTGATCGCGCCAGCCTTCGCAGGTCACGTCGTATTCCCATGCGCGCTTGTTCTGGTAACGCAGGGTCGTGTCTTTGTCCACGCCAAGCAGTCTCCAGCGATGGATCTGCGCGATGTCTTCTTCGCGACTGCAGATCACGGCTCCGCCGTCGATGCTTGTGATGATCTTTACGGGATCAAAGGAGAAGCAGGTGATGTCACCTCCGCTTCCGATGGCTTTACCGTGATGAATTGATCCAAGTGCATGTGTGGCGTCTTCAACGATGCGCACGTTCATGCGATGCGCGATTTCATGAATTGCGTCGATCTGCCCCACAATGCCTGCGAAGTGCAGAGGCATGATGGCTTTTGTTTTCTTTGTGATCAGTTCCTGCACGCGAGCAGGATCAAGACTGTGGGT
>DASZQE010000319.1:0-2339 GCA_035550175.1 Phycisphaerales bacterium
CCATGCGGAAGGGAGCAGACGCGGAACCAACGCTGGCCGGGCTGCATGAAAAGATCAAGGAGCTTAACGATCGCATTTTGCCCGCGGGAGTGAAGATCGTTCCATTCCTCGACCGCAGCGATCTGGTGCATTACACAACAAACACCGTGCTGCACAATCTCGCCGAAGGCATTTTCCTGGTCATCATTATTCTATTGTTGTTCCTGGGAAATGCTCGCGGCGCCCTGATCGTCGCGCTCACCATCCCTTTTTCTCTGCTTTTCGCGGCCACGTGCCTGAGGTTCAAGGGGATTCCAGCCAACCTGCTTTCACTTGGCGCTTTGGATTTCGGAATGGTGGTGGATGGCGCGGTTGTTATGGTGGAGAACATCGTTCGTCATCTGGGCCGGCCTAACGATGACACGCGTACCGTGAAGCAGAAAATCTTCGATGCGGCACACGAAGTTCAGCGTCCTGTATTCTACGCCATCGCCATAATCATCACCGCATATCTCCCGATCTTCACGTTGCAGCGTGTTGAAGGACGCCTATTCAAGCCCATGGCCTGGACGGTGGCCTTCGCTCTGCTCGGCGCGATCCTGTTCTCGATGACGATCGCGCCGGCGCTGGCAAGTCTGTTTTTTCCCAAAGGTACACGAGAATGGCACAACCCGGTGATGGCGTGGCTCACCGCCCGTTACAGCGTAGCCGTGAGATTTGCGATCCGCATGCGTTATCTCACGGTCGGTGCGGCGGCGGCGATTTTGCTGGTGGCGCTTTGGCTCGGAACTTTCATAGGTTCGGAGTTTCTTCCGCATCTCGACGAAGGCGCACTATGGGTGCGCGGAACACTTGCTCCCAGCACCGGTCCGGATGAGGGGATCCGCCTTGCAAACCAGGCACGGGTCCTTCTCTGCTCATTCCCCGAGGCCACCGAATGCACCAGCCAGGTGGGGCGTCCGGATGATGGAACGGACACAACGGGGTTCTACAACACGGAGTACTACGTTGGTTTGAAGCCCAAAGAGGAGTGGCGGCCGGCATTCCACCGGGACAAGGAGGAACTGATCGCGGCGATGAACCGGGAACTGGAGAAGATCCCCGGCGTCCTCTGGAATTTCTCACAGCCGATCGCCGACAACATGGAGGAAGCAGTTAGCGGCGTCAAAGGACAGCTTGCCACCAAGGTCTACGGCGAAGACCTGAAAACCCTCGAAGACAAGGCGGACGCGATCGTCAAGGTCATGCGGGAAGTCAAGGGAATCGCGGATCTGGGTGTCTTTCGCGTTCTGGGGCAACCCAACTTGAATTTGACGGTGGATCGCACGCAGGCCGCCCGCTACCAGATCAATGTCGCCGATGTTCAGGACGCGATTCAGACGGCGGTGGGCGGGAATGCCTTGACCGAGGTCCTTCAAGGCGAAGCACGATACGACCTGGTCATGCGCTATCTGCCGGAGTACCGCAGCACGCAACAAGCCATTCAGGACATTCGATTGCTGGCGCCCACGGGAGAAAGAGTCTCACTCGCGCAACTCTGCAGGATCGAGGTCCGCGATGGCGCATCGGAGATCTATCGCGAAGGAAACCAGCGCTACATCGCCATCAAGTACAGCGTGCGCGGCCGGGATCTTGGCGGAGCAGTCGAGCAGGCGATCGAGAAGGTCAGCGCTCAAGTACAACTCCCGCGCGGCTATCGCATTGACTGGGAAGGGGAGTACGAGAGCCAAAAGCGCGCTCAGGCCCGGCTGTTCGTGATCGTTCCGTTGACGGTTCTATTGATCCTCATCATCCTCTACAGCATGTTCCGTTCGCTCAAGTGGGCTCTGCTGATTATGGTCAACATCCTGATCGCTCCCGCTGGCGGCTTGCTTGCGCTCCTGCTCACGCACACCAATTTCAGCGTTTCCTCCGGTGTCGGATTCCTCGCCCTTTTCGGGGTGTGCGTTCAGACCGGCGTGATCATGCTGGAATACATCAACCAGCTTCGCGCGCGCGGACTGAGCATCGTCGATTCGGCCGTCGAAGGGGCAGTTCTCAGGCTTCGCCCCATCATGATGACCAGCCTGGTGGCGACGCTTGGTTTGCTTCCAGCGGCTATTTCACACGGGATTGGCTCGGACTCGCAACGTCCCTTCGCGATTGTAATCGTTGGTGGATTGATTGCAGCACTCGCCATGAGTATCTTTTTGCTTCCGACGCTTTACGTGTGGATCGCACGCGAGGACGACGTGCTACCGGACGCCGATTCCGGAGAGTCGCTCTAGATGCCAGGGGCACGCGACCCGGTGCGCGAGCATCGATGCCGCGCTAAAATGAAAACAGATATGGTGCGTCCTTCCAACGCGCGACCCTCCCTT
>DASZQE010000320.1:0-2046 GCA_035550175.1 Phycisphaerales bacterium
GCATTTCGCAGGCCATTGATCGCAAGCGACGCACGCCCTCATTCAATTTCGCAGTTCTCTTTCTGGATTTTGACCGCTTCAAGATCATCAACGACAGTCTCGGCCATGAAGCGGGTGACTTGTTGCTCGTGGAAATCGCCCGCCGCATGCAGGAGTCGCTTCGCGGAACAGATTCCATCTGCCATGCGAGTGCGGAATCGCTCGCCGCAAGGCTCGGCGGTGATGAATTCGTCGTCCTGATAGAGGATGTGCGTGGTCCTTCTGATGCGATGAATGTCGCGGAAAGACTCTTGGCGCGCCTGGGTGAGCCCTTCAAACTTTCCGGCTACAACCTCATCACCACTGCGAGCATCGGTGTGACGACCACGGAGCTGGAGTACCAGAATGCCGACGACATGATTCGTGATGCGGATACCGCCATGTATCACGCCAAGGCGGCGGGAAAGGCACGCTGCGTCCTGTTTGATCGCGCGATGCACGAAGAGGTTTCCGCGCGTCTGGCGCTAGAAACGGAATTGCGAGCGGCGATTGATCGCCAGGATTTCTTCCTCGAATATCAGCCCATCATCTCGCTGCAGAATCGTCGTCTCAGGGGTTTTGAAGCGTTGATTCGCTGGAAGCACGAAAATTCCGGGACGATTCCCCCGGGCCGGTTCATCGCCTGTGCCGAGGAGACAGGCATGATTGTCCCGATCGGTGCATGGGCGCTGCGTGAAGCCTGTCGTCAATTGAAGCAATGGAAGAGCACGGTTCCTGAAGCATCGGATTTGATCGTGAGCGTGAATGTCTCCGCCCGTGAACTCATGCTTTCGGAGTTCGCCGCCAACGTGGAAAGCATCGTGCGGGAATCAGAGCTTTCGCCGGATTCGCTGGTGCTTGAAATCACCGAAACCATGATGATTACAGATCCCGATGGATGTATCGAGGTTCTTGGACAGTTGCGCAAACTGGGCATCCATGTGTACATGGATGATTTCGGTACGGGATGTTCCTCGTTGGCGATTCTTCATCGCATGCCCATTGACGGATTGAAAATCGATCGTTCGTTCATCCGAAATGTTGCGGAACGACGCGACTATGCCGCTGTCGTTCAGGCGATCGTCGCCTTGGCGCATAATCTGAACATTTCCCTCATCGCCGAGGGTATCGAATTGCCGGAACAGATTTCGCTGCTCCAGTCCATGGATTGTGAATATGCGCAGGGGTTCGTTTTCAGCCCGCCGCTGAGCGCCCGGAATGCGGAGAAATTCATGACAACCGGCGGACAAATGTCAGCCGCAGCCTGACTATTCGCCACTGGGCGATTCCGCGCACTCGGGCTAGAATCCTGCGCACGGAGGGGCTTCCCGAGAGTTCAAAAATGTTCAGCCTTTCACAATCAAGATTCTCAGGGCCGGCGGCAGTGCGTGGCGTGTGTGCAACCGCGTTGGCTGTGTTCATGATCGGCACAGCCGGTTGCTATCACCATGTTGTAGAGGCGAGCGGTCCGGGGACCAACAACGTGGATGTGTATGAACCCAACGTGCAGGACACCAGTGTCGACAATCCCAAGGCCACCAAGACCGTGCCCAGCAAGAAAGCGCCCGGCACCTACTCGAACACGAAATCCTCCGGCGGTTGATCCGTTTCAGAAACGACAACAGCGGATTTACGACGGATTTCCGCACTGGCAAGCGTCGCGCTCTGCGCGTAGGATCACCGAGACCGTGCGACAGACACGGAGGTCTTTTTCGAGGTGAATCGTGGGCATTGAAGCCGCACTTCCTGTTGATGGATTTCTGACGACGCAATTGCAGCGCGTGATCAACTGGTCTCGCCGCTCGGCAGTGTGGCCAATGCCCTTTGCCACCGCGTGCTGCGGCATTGAACTGATGGCCACGGCGTCAAGTCGGTATGACTTGGCGCGATTCGGCGCGGAAGTGATGCGGTTTTCGCCGCGCCAGGCAGATCTGCTGATCGTTGCGGGGCGCGTGGCGGTGAAAATGCTGCCGGTGTTGCAGCGGATTTACACACAGATGTGCGAGCCGAAGTGGGTGATTTCGATGG
>DASZQE010000321.1:0-1843 GCA_035550175.1 Phycisphaerales bacterium
GCGACATGTATCTCGACAATCAACTCTTCGTGTCGTTCGTGCGGTGTCCGTTTGGCGCAGCGAACCTTCTGAAATGTGATAAGGATGCTGCATCACAGATTCCCGGTGTGCTTGAAGTCACCATGACCAGCGAAAAGGGCCGCTACCACGGCAAGGATGTCGGCTACATCGTTGCCGATTCCAAAACCGCACTGCGCCGGGCACAGGCTGCGCTGGCGCCGCTCTGGCAGCGCACCGATGTGAAAACCTCCATCGAAGATGTCATGAAGCCTGCGCCTGCACAGTCTGCGAAGACCACTTCTACGCTTGCCGAGGCGGATCACGTGCTTGATGCGGTGTACACAACACCCGTGCAAACCCATGTCTCGCTTGAAACCCACGGTGCTGTGATTGACCACAAGGGTGATTCCGCAATTGTCTACGCAAGCACGCAGGGCACTTCTTCCTTTAAAGATGGCTTGACCGAACCCATCAATCTCCCCAGTAGCAAGGTGGAGATTCGTTGCGAATACGTCGGTGGCGGCTTCGGGTCCAAATTCGGTCCCGGAAAGGAAGGCAAGGCTGCCGCGCAAGTGGCTGCAAAATACAAACGCCCCGTCAGCCTCTTCGTGGATCGTGATGAAGAGCACCTTGATACCGGCAACCGTCCCTCACTCCGCGCAGCCGTGAAAATCGGTGTGAAGAATGACGGCACAGTCGTTGGCGGGCAGATTCACAAGTGGGGCGGAGTTGGTGTGGTGGAAAATGGTGGGGGAGCGGCGGTGCCGTCAGGACGTTATGACCTCGGTGATGTTCAGGAATCTGAAACCGATGTTTCATTCAACGCCGGTCCGCCGAGTGCCATGCGCGCTCCGGGTCACCCCCAGGGCGCATTCGTCGAAGAGCTCATGCTCGATGAACTCGCTGCGCTTGTGAAAATGAACCCGCTGGATTTTCGCCTCAAGCTCGATCATGACCCTGCCCGCCGCGAGATGTACCAGCAGGGGGCACAACTCATCGGCTGGTCAGGCCGCAAGGAAAACGGCGCGCAGAAATCGACAATTCGCACCGGATACGGCATGGCTTCATGCTCATGGGGTGCATTTCCCTCTCGCTCTTCCGCCGAAGTCAAAATTCACCGCGATGGTTCTGTGGAAGTTCGCACAGGCACGCAGGATATCGGCACCGGACAGCGGACCATCATGGGCGTCCTTGTTGCGGATCGCCTCGGTGTGCCTCTTAACCTCGTGGATGTGCGCATCGGCTCTTCAACTTATCCCAATGGCCCCGCATCCGGCGGATCAGTGACGGCCACCAATTCCTCCGTCGCCATGCTCGCCGCCGCTGACGAAGCAAAAACCAAATTCCTCAAGTTCATCGCTGAGCGAATGAACTCGAACGATGCGGATTTGAAGATTCAGGACAGCCAGATTCTGCACAAGGACAAACCCGTAAGTTCGTTCGCCGATGCCTGTTCGCAGCTCGATGTCGATGCCATCGTCGGCAAGGGCGAAAATAACAACGTCGCGAAGAACAAATACTTCGGCGAAGGTCACAGTTCCGGCGCACAGTTCGTCAAGCTGCAGGTGGACACCGAAACTGGCGTCATTGCGGTGAAGCATGTCGTCGCCATCCAGGCCTGCGGCAAGGTCATCGCCCGTAAAACCGCCGAAAGCCAGATCATCGGCGGCGTCATTCAAGGGCTTAGCTTCGCGCTCTTTGAACAGCGTGTGCTCGATCGCATCACCGGCGCAATGGTGAACGCGAACATGGAGATGTACAAGATCCTCGGCCCCGAAGACATGCCCCACAACGAGCCGATCCTTTGGACCAAGGGTCAAACAGGTGTGCGTCCGATCGGCGA
>DASZQE010000322.1:0-3621 GCA_035550175.1 Phycisphaerales bacterium
CAGCACGAAGATGACGGATGAGCCGTAGAGAATGTAGCCAGCGGCGACCTGGGTTGAGCCGGGCTGCTGGAGGGTTTCGCGTGCACCGGGGATTGAGGGATCGTTTTTGAGGACGGAAAAAATGGTGCCGACACCGACGCCGACATCGAGGTTAGAGGAACCATCGAGGGGGTCGAAGATGACGCAGTATTTTCCGCCTTCGTGACCTCGGCGGAGGATGGTGGGTTCATCGGCTTCTTCGGAGGCGACGACGGCGATGGACGGGCGGTTGCCGAGGCAACGGATGAGGATTTCGTTGGCGATGACGTCAAGCTTTTGCTGCTGCTCGCCGTGGACGTTCTGGGATTCGCCATGCGAACCGAGGACATCTTCGATGCGGGCGCGGCGGACCTTGTTGGCGATGGTTTTGCCGGCGAGGGAGAGCGCGGAGAGGATCCAGGAGAGGTCGCCTGTGGCGCCGGGGTGAGCCATTTCGGCTTTGAGGATGCGGGACTGGAGGGAAGTGAGGTTGTCGTGGGTGAGGGAAGGCATAAGGCACTAGGCAGCAGGCAATAGGGAAGAGGCAGAATGCGACGAACACAATGAGTTCCCCCACGGAGCACGCGGAAATTCGCGGAAGGGGAGGATAGCAGAAGAGGGGTGGCGGCCTGAGCGAAGAATTCAGGGGAGTTTGGGGCTTGAATTGCGGCGGATGGTCAATTCGAGTGTGGTGGCGAGCTGGATGTCTTCATCGTGATAGTTGGAGTTCCATTTCTCTTTCTTGGCTGCAGTGTTCCAAGCCTCATCGCGAAGCGGAAGCAGGGTCGCGATTTGGGCGGGAGTGAGTGAATTCATGACGCTGATGATTCCTGCAATGGAATTTCGAATTTTGAGATCGTCAGTGGATTCATAGATAGAGATGCATGTCGTGAAGATGTCGTCAGCAACACTGTCGCGCTGAGCGAGATGACCGAGCATATGAATCGCAAAGCTGCGAGAAGATTGCTCGGTTTGCGAGTCGACAGCCAATGGTTTGATCAGCATGTACAGAAAGTGATCATCGATTTCACGGGTCTGGGCGACATGATTGATTCTGGTGTACACGGAATCATTGATTGGAGTGCGCGAAACATCGTGAAGCCAACCTGAAATCATGCTGAGTCTGTTTGGGCTGTTGATCCAGCGATCACGATCGAGCTTGCAGATGGATTCATCAATTGTCGTCTGTGTGCTGAGCGAAAGACTGTGAAGATCGAGTTCAGAAGTGAATTTGAGAAACCGAGTCGACGAACATCGCGCGAACAACTGAATGCCTGCGCGAGACAGCATGGGGGAATCCGACAGGCATATTGATTGAACCGAGTTGACCTGTTGCTCGATATCGTGAAGTTTCGAGAGCGATTCCATCCATTCGGCGAATTGAAGCGTCTCGTCATAGGTGGGTTCGATGCCTTTTCGTGCAGGCCATCGCATACCCAAGATATTTTCAAGCCAACTAGTACGTCGGACGCCATTTGAATCTGAGATCAAAAGCCAGAGACCTTGCTGACCAAGCTCGAACATGGGATAGGCAGGATCGCCTGAAAAGTGTTCAAGTGCGCTCCAGTCGGGGAAAGAATCCACGCCATCGGGCAATCGGCCGCAATAGACGTGATCGATGTGCTGAGTTGAATTGATACTTCGAGGATTGCCTTCGAGCGCAACGACCGTTGCGCTCACGATGATGATTTGATCGAGAGCGGATTGGAATTGTTGAGCTTCTGAAGGTTGTGATTGCGGAGGTTGTTGAGCCGGCTGGGATTGTTGTACCAGGACGAGTGCGGCCATGATGCCAAGAGTTTGGAAAATCGGCATGTGTGTTCCCCGAACTGTGCAGATAGAGAGAATCTCGAGGTTTACGAAACGGGAGGAGAGACTGTTCAGATCGACCCGCTAGAATGTTCGCTCATTTCGATTGACGAGGCAGATAATCACGGAGCAATTCATGGCAGGCACAGCAGCGACGAAGCCGGTGATTCTTGGAGCGAAGCGGACGCCGGTGGGCAGGTTTTTCGGCGGGTTGAGCAAGGTGCCGTCGCCGGTGCTGGGGAGTTACGCGATCAAGGCGGCGCTGGAGGCGGTGCCGAGCGCGAAGGGTGCTATCGATGAGTGCATCATGGGATGTGTTTTGCAGTGCGGGCTGGGGCAGAATCCGGCGCGGCAGGCGGGGTTGAAGGCGGGACTGCCGAACACGCTGAGCGCGCAGACGATCAACAAGGTGTGCGGGAGCGGATTGCAGGCGGTGATGCTGGCGGCGCAGAGCATCAAGGCGGGGGACAACCAGTGCGTGGTGGCGGGCGGGTTTGAGAACATGACTGCGGCGCCCCATTTCGCGAAGATCCGTGATGGATCGGGAGGGAGTTCGAAGTTCGGGCCGGTGAGTTTTGAGGATCACATGCAGTGGGACGGGTTGCGGTGCGCGTTTGAATGCTGGGGCATGACGAACGCGGCGGACCACATTGCGAAGAAGTTCAACGTGAGCAGAGCGGAGCAGGACCGGTTCAGCGCGCAGAGCCATCAGCGGGCGGCGAAGGCGACGGCGGAGGGGTGGTTCAAGAACGAGATTGCGGCGTTGACGGGCGAGCAGTGCATGGACAAGAAGAGCCCGGGCGTGAGCGCGGACGAGGGGATTCGCGGGGATTCGACTGCGGAAGGGTTGGCGAAATTGCGGCCAGTGAACGGCGCGGAGGGGACGATCACGGCGGGAAATGCCTCGCAGATTTCCGATGGGGCGGCGGCGGTGATCGTGGCGAGCGAGGAGCGGGCGGCGGCGATGGGCGTGAAGCCGATGGCGCGGATTGTGGATTACTTCACGAGCGGCGTTGATCCGAAGGATATTTTCGATGCGCCGACGCACGGCTTGCGGGAGCTGATGAAGCGAAACAAGCTGAGCGTGAAAGATGTGGATTTGTTCGAGTTGAATGAGGCGTTCGCGGCTCAGGTGCTGGCGAACATCACGCAGGTGGGGATACCGGAGGAGAAGTTGAACGTGTGCGGCGGAGGCATTGCGATCGGGCATCCGATCGGCGGAAGCGGAGCGCGGGTGCTGACGACGCTCTTGCATCAGATGCAGCGGCTGGGCGCGAAGCGAGGGATTGCGAGTTTGTGCCTGGGCGGCGGAAACAGCGTGAGCATGCTGGTGGAGATGTAAGAGAAGCACCCAGAACTCAGCACCCAGCACACAGAATTCAGATCGCGCCGAGTCCGTGATCAGGTGGGCACTTCTTCGGATTTTTTGCGAAAGCAGAGGATCGAGACGAGAAGGCCGATGGCTGTGCCGGTGATCAGGCCAATTACCATCGGCGAATAAAGGGGATAGGTGACAAGCGCTGCGACCATTTGATACGCCGTGCCGATTGTGTAGAGCACTGCGAAGAAGCCGATGATAAGTTTGACAGCGGGCGCAACAACAATCGCGCGACGATTGGCGCTGACGCTCTGCATGCTTACACGCTTTGAAGCAGTGTGGTTTGTTTTTGGATGAGAGACGCCGGCGGGTGTGAAGCGAGGACGGGTGTCGAGTGACGCGGTGAGCGATCGCGGGGGCGGCGGGAAGAGGAATGATTCGATGATGCCGAGGTTGGCGGCATCGACGTTGAAGCG
>DASZQE010000323.1:0-3241 GCA_035550175.1 Phycisphaerales bacterium
AAAAAATAAACCCCCACCCACCCAGCCGGACGGCGTTTTGCCTCCGGCTGATTTATTGCGCCATGCTCTGCACTGCTTCCCAGTCGCGATCGCTCAGCATCCCGCCATCTGCACGCTCCTTGACCGTGCCATCCCGTCGCCAGCTTCTTTCGCATCGTGGTTCGCTGCGCAGATCGACGACGCTCGCCGCTGCACCCTCCTCCGCCGCTGCGTCCAGTTTCACTCGTGAAACGCCCAGCAGATCCGCCAGATCCGCCTTGAAGCGATCCAGTTCCTTCTTCGGATCAGGCAACACCACTTCCGCATCAAGCGGGTTCTCGATGCCTGCAGCCTTCGCGCTTTCCAGCGCTTTACGCGCGGTCTCACACGCCTCCATCACCTTCGCCCACCCAGCATCCGCTGCGTAATCAATCTTCACATCATCCAGACTCGTCAGATGAACACTCCGCGAATCGTCTTTCCACAGCGAGCGATACGCCTCATCCGCAGTGTGCGGCACAATCGGCGCGAGCAACCTGCACAGCAGCTCCGCAATCTGCCACATCACCGTCTGCGTGGTTCGCCTGCGCCTGGAATCCGCCTTGTCGCAATACAGGCGATCCTTCACCGCCACGCAATACACCGCGCTCAGCGTGTCATTGCAGAAGTCGTACAGCTTCAGATGCGCCGTGCGGAACTCGTACTTCTCGAATGCCTCAGCCACTTCTCGCTTCAGCTTCGCAGCTTCGCCGAGCATCCAGCCGTCAATGCTCGTCTTCGACACATCCCCCACCGCCACGGCTTTCTCCGGCGTGAAATCCTGCAGATTGCTCAACAGGTACCGCAGCGTGTTCCGCACCTTCACGTATGAATCGCCCGCGGTCTTGAAGAAGCCGATATCCATCTTGATGTCATTTTCGAACGCAAGGCTGCTCACCCACCACCTGCACACGTCCGCGCCGAACTGCTTGAGCAAGTCCTCCACCTCCAGCGTGTTGCCCAGGCTTTTGCTCATCTTCCGGCCGTCTTTGTCCACGATGAACCCGTGCGTCAACAGCGTCTTGTACGGCGGCTCACCAGTCACGCCCAGCGCCGGCAACAGCGAAGCCTGAAACCATCCGCGATGCTGATCGCTGCCTTCCAGGTACAGATCCGCCGGATAGCCGAGCCCGCGCTGCTTCAGCACGGAATTCCACGATGACCCCGATTCAAACCACACATCCAGAATGTCGTGCATCTTCGTGAGCGAACCTGCGTGCGCGCCCGAATCCATCGTCTTCAGGCCCACGGGTCCGTCCGGATCTTTCGCGCCGTCGTAGAACTCCAGTAACTTGTCCGGACCTTCCGTGAACCACGCATCACTGCCCCGCTGCGCAAATACTTTGCCGACCGCGCGAATGCTCGCAGCGGTCATGAACACATCGCCATCACTTGTCTGGAACGCGGGGATCGGCAAACCCCACGCGCGCTGCCGGCTGATGCACCAGTCCGGCCGGCTTTCCAACATGCCGCGCAGACGATTCCTTCCCCACTCCGGCACAAAGTTGATTTTCTTTTCCGCCGCTTCTAGCCCCATGCTTCGCAGCGTGCCGCCCCCGCGTTTCAGCGGCTGCTCCACACCGATAAACCACTGCTCCGTGCTGCGGAAAATCACCGGCGTCTTGCTCCGCCAGTCATGCGGATAGCTGTGAGTGAACATGTGCGAGTGATACAAATGCCCGCTGTCGCGCAGATGTTCCATCACCATCTTGTTCGCGTCCCACACGCTCTTGCCGCGCAGCCACTCCGGAACCGTGTCGTCATATGTGCCGTCGCCGCGCACGGGGCAGTAAATCTCGATCCCCTCGCGCAAGCCCGTCTGGTAGTCCTCTGTTCCGTGCCCAGGCGCGGTGTGTACGAGTCCCGTGCCGTCTTCGAGCGTGACATATTCCGCGCTCACCACCTGTCGCGGCTTGCCGAGAATCGAATCATCACAGAATGGATGCTTGTACTTCAGCCCCACCAGCGCAGCGCCATCCGCTTCCGCCAATCGCTCCACGCGTTCCGCTTTCGCACCCTTCGTCACCTTCTCCACAAGCTCGGACGCGATCACCGTCAGGCTTCCATCCACGCGCACCAGCGAATACTTGAACCGCGCATGCGCCGCGATCGCCAGGTTCGCAGGCAACGTCCACGGCGTGGTCGTCCAGATCATGAAGCTCGGAGTGCTTTCCAGACCTTCCGCGTCCGGATCAAGCCCGAACGCCCGCAACACCGCTTCACGATCCTCCGCCTCAAAATCCACGTACACCGACGGATCTTCGCGATCCTCATATTCCAATTCCGCTTCCGCCAATGCCGTCTGGTTCGCAATCGACCAATGCACCGGCTTCAGCGCGCGATACACCAATCCCTGCTCCACGAGCTGCGCGAAAACTTCCATCACCCCCTGCTCGTATTCCTTCGCCATCGTCAGGTACGGATGCGCGTAATCACCCAGCGTGAGCAATCTCTTCATCTGCTCAGCCTGCAGCTTGATGAACTTCTCCGCGTACTTCGCGCATTCGCGCCGCACCGCCATGCGCCGCTGATCCTCGGTCAGCGTGTTCAGCTTTTCCGCCTTGCCCGCCGCCATCATGTCCGTCATCACACGGTGCTCGATCGGCAACCCGTGGCAATCCCACCCCGGAATGAACGCACACTTTTTCCCCATCATCGTCCGTGTCCGAACCACGATATCCTTCAGCACCTTGTTCAGCAGATGCCCCACGTGAATGGCCCCATTCGCATACGGCGGACCGTCATGAAACACGAAATTCTCGGCATGTTCGCGCGACTTCAGGATCGTCTCGTACATCCCCGCCGCGTCCCATCGCTTGAGCGTCAACGGCTCGTTCTGCGAAAGATTCGCCTTCATCGCGAAATCAGTCTTCGGGAGATTCAGCGTGTTCTTGTAGTTCGGCTTGCTGGTCTGCGTCGGCGTGTCCATATCGCCACAGTGTAGCGTTCAACAACGCTGCAGTTCCGCTTGTTTCGGTGCAGCCTCTTGCGTTGCCTTCCAGGTTCTTGGTTGTCGGGCTGTCTGGCCTTCTTATTTTTCAATGATGACCGGCACCATCACACCCGACCCTGCCGGCATCGCCTGCAGACGTGTCAGCTCATCGCGGATTGCGGGCAGATCATTCAGCCATTCCACCAAGGGATTCGATGCGCCGCCCGCCTGCGCCGCGACGCCGTCGCCTTTCCCCAACGCCCGCAAGGAAACCCGGCCCCCAAGCTGGTC
>DASZQE010000324.1:0-5297 GCA_035550175.1 Phycisphaerales bacterium
ATTGAATTGCTCGGTTGGTTCCCAATTGTCCCTGCAATCGCGCCACGAGTTCACCCATGCTTGTCACAATGCCATCGGCTGAACATCCACCGAGCCGTTTCGTCACTTGGTCGGCGCTTTCTGAACTCCACACGCACATCAATATCGTCGCTTTGGGATGGACTGTGCGAATCCGTCTGCAAAGAGAGCGAGCCTGCATCAAGCCTGATGGTGGAATTACAGAGACACACATGATCTGATCCGTGTCCGAAGCCAGTCGCTGCATGAATTCGCTCACAGAAGAGCCTACTGCAACGGCTTCCGCCTCAATGCCGATCCGTTGCAGTAATCGCGAGACCATGAGGGCAGCAGCCGCATCCGCCTCGTCATTTGCCGGCACGCACAAAACACGTCGTTGATCCTGCAACGGCATTGAAGCCGATTGCGTGACTGATTCTGAGGCTGAATCATGATCGCGATCATCCAAAGCCTCAATCACCTGCTTCATTCCCGAACGAACAAAGGCTTCACGCTCTTCATCCAACGCACCCGAATGACGATCGGTTTCAGACATGCGCAGAGCCGGAACCAAGACTTCATCATACGTTTTGAGCAGTGAATGGTTTGCCAGATGCTGTTCCGCGATTTGATGCGCTTCATCCAGATCCTGCGCGAGCAGGCGCTGATACATCTGGGCAGCAGGAGTGAGCGTCGGTTCGTCACCAAGCAGCACATTCAAGAATGAAAATGCTGGAACATACCGCCCCATCACAACCAGACACACCGTGAGCGGCATCGCGAGCAGCAATCCTGCTGCGCCCCACAGCCACGTCCAGAATATTACCGATAGGAGCACAGCGATCGGCGTCATCCCCGATTTGGATGCGTAGAGCCACGGCTCGATCACATTGGCAATTGTCAGTTCGAGCACAGCGAAGAGGATGATTGTTTCCACCGGACGCATCCACCCGTCAAACACAGCTAATGAAAGCCCAATCGATACACCGGCTGTGATCGCAGCTCCAAGATAGGGAATGAATCGCAGCACGATGCCGAGACACCCCCATAGAATGGCGTTCGGAACGCCGATCAATGTGAGCCCGATGGCAACCGGAATCCCGTAGCACATGTTGGCGACAAGTTGCGCTCCGAGATATCGCGTGACACGACGACCAGCATCATCCAGTGCTTGCGTCGTGATGTTCAATCGCCGCTGACCGATCATCTGATAAAAGCGATTTCGCAGATCTTCTCGACCGACCAGGATAAATACGATGAATATAACGGTGATGAATGCGCCGGTCAGTGTGTGCAGAAACGGCTCAAATTGCTCTTGCAGTCGCTCAATTGCTTCAGCTTTTGAAGGCCGCACCTCAACAGGCACGGGCGGCACCGAATCCGGCTGAGTGGAGGTCCCACCCCCGGCTGCAGGAACAAGCACATCTTGAGCCAGGTCTTTAATATTCTCTGTGGCCTTGCCGATGGCCCCGGTTGTGGGAGTGTTCAGAGCTTGAATCTTTGCAACGATATTATGTCGATATTCAGGAAGCGAATTTCCAAGATCAATCACTTGACCTGCCACAATCCACCCCAGAAAACCCATTGCGCTCAACGAGACGCCCATCACGAGGAGAATTGCGGCTATGCGAGGCAACCCTGCTCGCTGAATACGTGAAACGATCGGTGTAAGAAGAAAACTGATCAGCACTGCCAATGCGAGCGGAATCAGAATTTCCCTTGCAAAGTACAGAATGGTGACCACAGTCACAGTCGTGAGCAGTATCGTCTGCTTCGATGACTCTTTGAGCTTCACGTCGGCGTCGCGCCTCAAGTATGCTCATATCTGCGGGCTTTCCCGCTATTTCCACGGAGTACGTTCGCAATGAATCCCTCGCGACTGGCCTTACGCATCTGCGGCGCTTCGTCCAATCAAGAAATACAGAATCATCCCAATGAATGGGAGAAGAATGATGAGCAATGACCAGAGCAATTTGTGGCCGACGGAACCAGATCCGGCGAGCACACTAATAATCGCAATGATGTCGAGAATCAGAACAATCAAGCCGAGAATTCCATAGCCTCCGTAATACAGTTCAGCAAGCAATTGAATTGGCATTGATGAGTACTCCTGGGCGTCATGTCGCCCGAAACATGGTCAATTCATTGTGGAAATATCGCGCATGCCGCGTATCGCATCGAGTGTGCGAGCCACATCGACATATTGCTTTGATAGGAGTTGATGAATCACTGACTCGCCGACTATTCTGAGCGCCTCCTCATATTTCCGCTTGACGTCCTGTTCACCGTGTTCACACTGTTCAAGGACGGCGTGATCATCCCCGTCAGTGAGCGCCTGCTTGGCGGAAATCCACCATCGTCGCAGCGCACCTTGTATGCTCCCGTAGTCATGAACCTCATCATCCGACATATCTACGAGCGTTCGAAGTTCTTGCGCCTGATGACGGCGATCATCAGCAATTTTGCGAAAGAGTCGGGCTATCGGCTCGTTGTTGATAGTGTCAGCGGCCTGTAAAAAACCCTTCGCGCTATCCATGTTGACTCGAATGAGATCCTGAATGAGCGAGACAACATCTTGAGCCATCTTCCGGCCTCCAGACCATTTTGACGAAGCAGACGCCGACATCACTTGAAACATGCCCCGCAATGCTTTTCTCCTGATGAGTTCATGGTGAATGCGAGATCACCTATACATGCCATGTTGCACTGCGACCATTTGATCATCGAGCGATTCGTTTTCGGGTGCGAGAAAGCCTGCTGTCTAGGACTTGGCCCGTTCAGCAATTAACTTTCCAGCGACCTGGATCAGAATATCTGCAATTTCTCTGCATACCCGATCAATGACTTCAGTGCGAACAATTTGTCGGTGTACAGGCGCTACATACCTTCGAGAACGAAGACATATAAGGCTGGTTCGATTGCGCATGTCAGACTCCTTCCGACGAGAAAATAAGGCCGTGATCGAATCTGTTCGTTTACTTCAAATTAATCAGAAGCGTCTTGAATCGCTTCACCGGTCTTTTCAACATCCTTGCCGGCGCCATGTACCGTGTTGCAACCGGTCACAATGAAGGCCCATGACACCAGCAACAAAGCCGCGACGCACGCATTGAGAAATCGTTTCATGATGAATCTTCCTTTCGAATGACTTGGTTGTTTCGACCATTGAGAATGAATTGAGAAAGGATTTCCGGGTTCAATCCTCACATGAATCGTCTCGGAGTCCTTTCGGACGGCGAGACGGCATGATTGTGAGTGAGCGATCAACGATGATGCCGGGCGCATCTTCGTGAACGCTGTGCTCGTCAATCCTGCTGATGATCGTTGTCCATCCAGATTTGGGAGCGATTGAATTGATAGTGAGGCGATTGCACGCTGTAGAAATCTTCGATCGATTTTACAAACTCCTGCTTGTTGAGATCTTCAATGCCATCCTTTGAAAGCTTGGGAGCGATCTTCAGCTTCTCAACCGGCATGTTGATGAACATGTTGTTGTCGCGACCAAAATTCACCGCGCTGAATGGCACAGGATATTTGACTGAATCAACCCCGAGAACTCCCCCTACAGAGACCAAGGTGAAAGCCACGGATCCGCTGCGGGGTTCACAAAGAATGTCGCTCACAGAGCCGAATTTCTGTCCCTGGCTCATCAGCGACCCATTGTCCATCGTTGTCGCAAGTGCAAAGAATTGCGAAGTCACTGGAGCGCTTCCATTGCTCCAGTCCGGCTGGCCATGCTCGTCACGGAGCTCTGCAGACTTGTCGTTCACTTTGATCGTGCGGGCGACGCCGACAGCCTGACCGTTGGAATCCATTGCCTTCACGGTTGACACTGTCACCGGATCCCCCTCACGAGGGACAAGACCGTGATCATTCAGGTAGGCTATTGGAGCGAGATAGACAGTGTGCTTTTCACCTTTGTCAGTCTGGATGTCAATCGCACAGCATGACGCTCCACGAGCAGTCGTCGCATTCTCACGAATGGCGGTGACTTTTCCAGTGATCGTCCGGGGCTTTGCGTCAGAGAAATTCCACGAATATTCGTCCCCACGCATCGTGTCGAAATTCCTGAACTCGTTCCGTTCTCCGAAGATTTCTCTCATGGTGCTGTGCCAGCTTGCGTCAGAGAGCGGCGTCAGATCCTTCGGGTCGATCTTGGGTAGGCTCTTGATCTGGGCGGCTGTGGCATTGAGTGAAAATTGCTTGTCTGCCGGGTTCCACATCAGTGCGCCGTATGGGATGGCAATGACGCGATTTTCGCTGCCCAGAATCTTGTTGGTGTCGACAACCGCATAGGCGATTTGGCCGTCGCGCGTGTCAACAATGAGATCATCGACATCCGCAGTGTGGTCAGGATCAAGCGAACTCTTGATGCTGGCGTCAAGAAGTGTGTCATACGATACGAACCGAGGTGATTCGTCTGAACCTCGCTGGTTGTGCGCCACTGCAAGTGTTCCAATGGTGATCGCGGCGGATGCGGCTGCGGTTGTTTTCAGCATGAACGTCATTGTGTGTACCTCCTGGGTAAACTGAACAATCTGTTCCCTCATCGTTCATGAAAATTTCTACTCGGGGATTGTGAGGGGCTCCTAAGTTCGAGATGAACAATCGCTCATTCTTGACTGGGATGCTTGCCATTCATGAAAGGCCCGAGCATGATGACTATGGGTGTTCATGAATGTGGAATGTTCATGAAGAAGGTCTGAGAAAGAGCGATATCCACTAGAAATTTTTTTCGGAGTCAACCGGCAATGAGAATTCTCGTAGTTGAAGACAATCCGAAGATGGCCGAGGGAATCCGCAAAGGACTGGCGGAGCACAGTTTCGTGGTCCGAGTGTGCCTGTCAGGATTCGAAGGCGAGGAGGAGGCAGCCCGGAATGAGTATGACGTCATCGTGCTCGACCGAATGCTTCCCGACCGAGATGGACTCGACATGTGCCGTAACCTTCGAGCCAGAAAAATCCGTACGCCCATTCTGATGTTGACAGCACTTTCGGGAACAGATGACAAGGTCAACGGTTTGGACTCTGGCGCAGACGACTACTTGACAAAGCCGTTTGAGTTCGATGAGCTCGTAGCCCGCGTGCGGGCACTGCTGCGACGAGGACAGGCATCCGAAGCCCGGGTTCTCAAATATGAAGACCTTGAACTTGACTTGGACAAGCGCTCGGCCACACGAGCCGGCGAGAAGATCGTTCTTTCAGGGAAGCAATTCGCCCTGCTTCAGTATCTGATGCGGAATCCGGATCGTGTTCTGACTCGGCAAGCCATCTACGAGCGTGTTTGGGACATGAATTAT
>DASZQE010000325.1:0-10350 GCA_035550175.1 Phycisphaerales bacterium
TCCTGATTGCCAACGGCGTGGTGATCGTGCCGAGTTATGTCCACGATGGCACGCCTCAACCGGTGGAAGACCGTGTCGGCCAGATCATGCGCGAAGCGTTTCCGGGCCGATCAGTGCTGTTTGTGCGATGCACGCCAATGAACTGGCACGGGGGAGGACTGCATTGTGCAACGCTGTCCGAACCGAAATCGGATTAGAGGCCTTCTTAGCCGCAAAGGCATACTCTTCGGTTACGGACCGATCGCTGCGGGAAATTACAGATCATCAGCCATGTTCTGCAAAGCGGGCTCGATGATGGACATGAGTTCCGGATGAGCGGCGAGTTTCTGCTGCGCGGCGGCAAGGGAAGTCATGGTTTCGGACATTTCCTTGGCCATGTTCTGCTCAATGCGTTTTTCAGTTTCAGCATCGACCTTGAGCCCCTTGGCCCGATCGCGGCAACTTCGCATCTTCTCACGGACGGCGTTGATCTTGGAGACAGCGGCCTTGGCGGAGGCTTCATCATTGACGCCTGTGAGGATGGCGGCCATCTCCTTCATATTGGCGGACATTTCTTTGCTGATGGATTCGGGGGTGTCGCCGCCGCAACCGGTAAGGAATGAAAGGGAGATCATGATCGCTACGAGAGCCAGTTGCTTCATTGGAGAGTGTCCCCATTGCGAATTAGGAGCGGGATGTGCGCCTGAGGCGCGGATTCATGTGACGCGGGATCGCATGGTAGTGGATGACGGCTTGGATGCCAGTGTGAACCGGGCGCACGAGTGCCTTGACAACACAGAGGACACGACACGAGAGGTCGGTGGGATGAGGGAGATGAGGAGAGATGAGGGGATGAGCGAATTGACGATATGGGGGGTTATGCCTATCATCCGCCCGCTTCAAGCCGACGGTTCGGCGGGGAGTTGTTTGAAATTTGTTTGGGGGCCATGTCCGCTCAGGCGGACTTGGGGAGGGTTTCCGCCGTGGCGAAGAAAACTCCAGCCAAACATAAGCCGAAGCCAAAAGCAAAAGCCAAATCTGCGCCTGCGAAACCGAAGAAGAAAGTCGCTGCGCCGGCAGTGCGAGCTCCAGCGCCACCCAAGCCGAGGAAGAAACCCAAGGCGTTCACGATCAAGCCTCGCAGCGAGATGATGAAGAAGAAGGAAGAGGCGAAGGATGGCGCGGCGAAACCGGCATCGCGCTCGGGTCGTCGCCCCGCATTGCAATGGGAACAGGGTGCTGCGGGGAAGAAACTCGGAAAATCCGTTGCGGAAGTCGCCAGCACCATTGCCGCTGACTCCAAAGGATACGTGTTCGTCAACGGGCGGCGCGTGCGGATGATCTCGATCAAGCCGGGCAGCGCGCCGAAGAAATCCCGTTCATCGGCTGCAAAGCTCGCAGCGGCGGCAGAGACGGTAATTCCGAAGAATATCAAGACAAAATTGTCAAAGAAGGAACTGGATCACTACCGGGAACTGCTTTTGACAAAGCGCCGGCAACTTTCAGGGGACATTTCCGCGATGGAATTGCAAGCGCTGCGGTCGGATGACGGCAACGTTTCGCACATGCCCATTCACATGGCGGATCTGGGGACGGACACGCACGATCAGGATCTGCTGCTGGGGCTGGCGGAAAAGGAAAATCGACAGATCCGTGAGATCGACGAAGCGCTTATGCGAATCCAGAATCACACGTTCGGCGTCTGCCTGCATTCATTCAAGCCGATTCCGAAGGCGCGCCTGGATGCCAAGCCGTGGGCGAAGTACACGATTGAAGCCGCACGGCAACTGGAAACCGACGCAGGCGAATGAGGTGCGGGGGGAATCCTTTACAAGGACGTGGCCGTGAGCGCAACAAGCACGTGCAGATCATGGAGAGCATGGAGCACATTGTTGTTGGTCATGGCACTCGGGCTGGGGCTGGATTTATGGAGCAAGACGTATGCCTTCGCCCACGTTGCGGATGAACCCGTGGTGATTGACCGCGAGGTGGTTCTGGCCGATCCGCAATGGGCTCCGCCGATGCACGCTCCCGTGCATCTTCTCCCGTGGAATCTGCTGGATGCGCGACTGGTGGCGAATCACGGCGCCGTGTTCGGGATCGGGAACGGGAAACGGATTTTTTTCATCGGGTTCACGCTGGTGGCGCTCTTCGGCGGGCTGATGATGTTTGCGCTATGGACCTCGCCGACGAATCATGCGGCGCACATCGGCATCGGCCTGGTGCTGGCGGGTGGACTTGGAAATCTGTACGACCGGATTGTGTATGGAATCGTGCGCGATTTTCTGCACATGCTGCCGGACATCAGGCTGCCGTTCGGCTGGCACTGGTGGGGCAACAATCCGGAAGTGTTTCCGTGGGTGTTCAATGTCGCGGACATGCTGCTCTTGGGCGGAATTGCACTGTTGTTCGTCCAGTTGAATCGAAAGACCGGAAAAGAAGAAGAACGAGCTAAAAACGATGCGGGCATGCACGAACAGGCGACGTAAGTGAAAGTGCGACGAGGTTGAGTCAGCTCTTGAGAAAGTTCCGCACTTCAGCCATTGAAATGAGATCGACCTGCGAAATGCGCGCAGGCACCTGGTCGAGTGATTTGGACATGTCGATGGTGAACGGGCCGACGGCTGTGCGATGAATGGCGCGACAGAATCCCCCGGTGTTGAGATGCTCGCCGATCGCTCGAGCAAAGGCGCGAACGTAGAAACCTTTTTCGCAGTGGATGTCGAGCGTGAGGAGCGGATAGGCGTACTCGATAAGCGTGATGGAGTGAACCGCGACCTTGCGCGGAGGCATGGAGAGGGATTCGCCCTGACGCGCACGAGCGTACGCACGTTTGCCGTGAATCTTGATGGCACTGTAGGGAGGAGGGGTTTGCAGAATTTCGCCCGTGAAGGCATTGAGCGCGAGTTCAATCTGCTCGGGGGTCGGCGGCGCTGCGACAGACACATCCGTGCGAGCAGGGGGATTCGGCGTACGCGCTGAACGGAGAGGTTCGGCGTGCGCGAATTCGTATTCCGCATCGTCTGTGGTTGTGAATGCTGAGAGGTCGATGACGGTGCGGTACTTCTTGTCCGTGGCCATGATGGAATCGAGCGATCTCGTGGCGCGGCCGAGCGCGAGCACGAGCACGCCTGTTGCGAGGGGATCAAGCGTGCCGGCATGGCCTGTGCGAATGCCGCCCGCACGAGCCCGAACGTTCGCGACAATCTTCATGGATGACGGGCCTGCAGGCTTGTTGATGACAAGGAGCCCGCCTTCGGTCATCACGCTGGTATCAGAGCGTGAGCATGCATCGAGATGGCGGTTTGATTCGACCATTGTGAGCGGTTCATGCGAAGCGAGGTGGAATCAAGAGTTTAGCGGTGTGCTTGCGAGGGGGCTGGGCACCGATAGACTATGAAGGCTCAGCGAAAGACATTCGGGACAGGTGTCCGAGCGGCTGAAGGAGCGGCACTGGAAATGCCGTATACGTCAAAAGCGTATCGTGAGTTCGAATCTCACCCTGTCCGCATGCGTGGGACGTACTCCTCGAGAGTGCGTTCCACTTTCTTTTTTTGCGAGGCTCATTCGTGGGAATTGATGAGCCGACAATCTCGAGATTGGCCATGTCGCAGATCCGAACGCATTCAGCGTGGTTTCCGGTGTTTTCACTGCATCAGTGCTCAGGTCATGGAACCTGATCATGCGTCTGCAAGACGCCGGCAGGCAAAACGAACGTCAATTCTTTATGCGGGACCAATGATGCAGCGGAATCCGGTCGCTGTTCCACTCGCGTTGGTGCAGTCGATCGCTTCCGAGCGAATCATGCAGCTGCTCGCAGACTCGTGATCCAATTCACGACCTCAATAAAACGATGAACCGTGAATGGGCTTGCGATCATCTGCACGTGCCTCCCTTCGATCAAATTCCGGGTCGGCGATATCTTCCCGCTCGGTGAGATCACGATCAACGGCAGATGCAAGTACCCTCGCTCAGTTTCAACGAGGCGATACTGCCTGCAGACATTCTCGGCTTCGCGTTGCGAGTGAATATTGATAATGCCCACGTTCGGCTGGGTTTCGACCTTCGATTCAGCAAGCTGCTCGCAGAGAATTCCGTAAGCGTCAGCGATTGGAGCACTACTGACGTAGAGCGGTCGAAACGTCTGGATGAAGTGGCTTTTGAAGATGACGCGCTGGTCGATCCAGTCGGATTTGGGATTGCGGGCAAGAATGGCCGTTCGAATCTTGTCCGTCTCTTCACGAATCGTTCCGATGATGCGAACCACGACAGCCGGATCAATATGCACCAGATCGAGGAATTCATCGGTCGGATAGATTGTGTCATTGCCGCTTGATCCGAGCAGCAGTGCGTGAACGATTCGATTGGCAAGCGCGAGGGTGGCGATTGCAATCGTTCCGCTGCTAGCGGTGATTTTCAGGCTGCTTGCGGACAGGTGATGGCGAGCAACGGGGTGGATGAGCTCATTCGGGAATTTCCATTGACGAAAGAGCCGTTCGGTCACATCGGCATGCGTGAGACCAAGAATTTCAGACTCGACGGATTCCAGTGGTCGCTGTTGTTCGTTCGCACAGGAGATGACCTGAAGATACCTGTCACCGAGAACCTCAGCGAGCACCAGACGGCCGACATCATGAAGCAAACCCATCGTGAACGCACTTTGCGCATCCTTCGCGCGACGAGCCTGCGCAAGCTGCGATGCAACCAGTCCCGTGGCCACCGCGTGCTCCCAGAACCGATCCTGATCGATCGCCTTGCTCTGAATATTGCTGAAGCGGTCAATCATCGCAAAGTTCATGACTTCCTGACGAATCTGCCCCAGTCCGATTCGCATGACCGCCTTGTGAACGTTGTCCACATGGTCGCCTCGGGCGTATGCGGCAGAATTAGCCAATTTCAATATTTTCAAGGCGAGAGCAGGGTCAAAATTAATGGTCTCAGCGATCTCATCCATGGAGGCGCGATCGCTTTCAGTAAGTTGCAACACTTCGGAAACAGCCGAGGGCATTCCGCCCAGATCTGAAAACGCATCAACCGCCTGCAGAATGTCGGCCTTGGTCATCGCAGGCGGTGCGATTGCATCGATCGTCGGCGAGGGCATTTCATTGAAGCTGCCGGCAAAGACGTTCTCAGCGACAGGTGAAATTGCAACAGGCGTTGAAGGAGATGTCTCACCTTGCGAAGAGGAAACATCTGGCAGAATTGGTTTTGTGCTTCTTTCGGTTCTTGCCTGCTCGATCTGTCTCAGGATCGTCTTCACCGAACTTGAAGTCTTGAGCAAATAGCTCTTCACGCCATGCTTGGCGGCCGCAATCACAAGAGGCCGATCCGCAATTCCGGTGAGCATGATCACCGGAACATGACGGCCATTGGGAAGATTGCGAATACATTCAAGCGTCTCCAGGCCATCCATGTTCGGCATCAGGACATCAAGGAGAATGACGTCGGGGCGGCGCGTTTCGAGAATTGACAGCGCTTCCTCTCCGCCGAGCGCGGACACAGTTTC
Source organism: Phycisphaerales bacterium (assembly GCA_035550175.1). Lineage (GTDB taxonomy): Bacteria > Planctomycetota > Phycisphaerae > Phycisphaerales > SM1A02 > DASZQE01. The sequence continues at coordinate 5,486 of DASZQE010000325.1, forward strand.
ATATCCTGCGTGTGAAAGGACCGTTGTGAACAGTTCACAAATCAGAGCGTGGTCGTCAATGATGAGAATTAACGGCATGTCTCTGACACCCCAGTTCGCTCGAAATTTCACGCAGACTGTGCAGGGACATCATCACAAGACCAATATCCCAGAGCTGTTCGAATCAATTCAAAAAGACGCGCCGGGCTGAAAGGCTTGTGGATGATCGCATACGCTCCAACATCGTGTGCCTGCTGATCTGTTTCAGACGACGTGCTTCCGGTGATGTATATGACCGGCGTGTTCCTGAGCTCAGGCATCTTCGCAATGCGCTCTTGAACGCTGAAGCCGCTGCCGGCAGGCATGTTAATATCGAGCAGGAGCAAATCTGGTCGCTGCGAGCGTGCAGCTTCCAGCGCCTGATACGCATCCTGGCACAGAATGACGGTATAACCTTCCGCTTCAAGGCGTATTTTCAATAAGCGTCGAAGTCGCTCGTCATCATCTGCGACCAGAATTTTTCGTGATTGATCCATCGAGAGTTCCTTTCAATGTTGTTCACGCAATGTCATTGAATCGCCAAATCAGATCGTTTCGTCTTCCGGGAACACTGCGATATTGTGCAGAATCAGGTCCGCTTCCACGATTTCGCGCAACTGCTGAAACCGAAATGGTTTCTTCAGCACCGTGACATCCGTCACTGATCGAAGCTCTCGATTGTAGTCGTCATGGAAACCTGTCACGATAATGATCGGCGCTATGGAAATCTCGCGAATGGCCTTGGCCAGTGCGACACCATTGCCTGCAGGCATATTCAGATCGGTCATTACGACATCGACCTTTGTGCTGCGAAACAGCGATAAGCCTTGTGCACCCGATGACGCTGTCAGGCACCTGTAACCAAGGCTCTCAAAACGAGTACACAAACCGGAGACCAGATTTTCATCATTGTCAATCACTAGCAGAGTTGGACGTGATGTTGTCATGATTAGGCTCCAATTTCGCTTGCCGACACCATCAAGACTCTCTCGATGACCTTCAGGATGTCAGCAGCCTTGAACGGCTTCGACATGAATTCCGATGCACCGACTTCCTGCGCTCTGAGTCGATTCGCCTCCTGAGAATTTGCTGAAAGAAAGATGATTCGCGTGTGGTCAAGTCCCGGAAGCCGCTTGATGCGGATGCACGCATCAAAGCCGTCAATATCCGGCATTCGTATATCAAGAATGACGATGTCCGGGTGATGAAGAGCGGCCGCCTCAACTCCTGCAAGCCCGTTGATCGCATGATAGACGGTGTACCCTGCAGCCTGCAGTCGCATCATCAACGCAGCAGTAATCTGCGGCTGATCATCAACAATGAGCACTGACTTAGACATGACACTGAGTCTCCAGGAGTTCAGAAGATGCGAGAATTGATTGAAGCGGATCACCCGCTGACGCGACAGTCCAGGTACCGACGAGTTCGATCTGCGGCACGCTCATCTCCGATGCGGCTGGACGAGCATGATCTTGAATGAGATGAATCAATCGTTCTCGCCAGCGATCGGGCTTTGATGATTCACCGACTAGCAACAGAGTGCCATCCGCCGGATTGCACAATTGCAGATCCTGGGAATAGAGCGACGAAGACAGAACCCGCATCATGTCTTCACGCTCGGATGAGTCGCCAAGAGACACTCGCAGAGCACTCACCGTGTCGCATTCGCGTTCTTCGGCACGTTGCAGGAACCAGCGAAGAACTTCCATTGAATCATCCGGCGGAAGCGTGAACGAAAACACACTGCCCTTCTTGACTTCACTCTTCACAGACACCGTTCCGAGATTGAGCGCAACCAACTGCCGAACGATATTCAGGCCGAGGCCAAATCCCTTTGAGTCGGCCTGTTTGCCCTGATGTCCCTGATCAAACCGAGCGAACAGCTTTGACACTTCTTCATGCGTCATGCCCGGTCCCTGATCTATCACACTCAATTCGACTCCGCCATGTGGCCCTGAATGAGCATCAATGACCACAGTGCTGTCCTGCGGCGAGAACTTGATTGCGTTCACCACGAGATTGACCAGCGTGCGTCGCACCTTTTCGATGTCTGCGAAGACGGTCGGCAGATCAGACTCAACCTTTCGCAGGAGCGTGAGGCGTCTTCCGAGCGAACGTGTCTCAAGGATCGGCCAAGCGGAATCCAAAATTTCATCAACGGTGTGCGAACGACGATCCACACGAAGAGTACGGGCCCGCAACTTTCCGCTATCGAGAAAATCATCAACAAGCGTCGCCAGGTCGCCGGTTGCACCGATGATGACCTGAAGGTGTTCAGCCTGCTTTTCACTTACCGGGCCGCTCAATCCTTCGGCGATGATTTCAGCAAATTCCATCACCACCGTGAGCGGAGTTCGAAATTCGTGCGCCACATCATCCGTGAATCGCAAGGCCGTTTCAGTTACTTGGGCCAACTCGACGTTCTTTTGCGCCAACGACTGATTTGCAGTATTCAGCGCCTGCGTGCGTTCTTCGACTTTGTGCTCCAGGTGGGCATTCGCATCAATGAGCGCCGCCTTGCTCGACATGAGCCTACTCGCCATTTCATTGAAGCCGAGAAGCAAGTAGGCGATTTCATCCTCGCCACCGACAGCCATCGGCTTCAACGGGGTGCCCTGTGATAACCGGCGCATGCCGGAATGAAGCGTCTTCAACCCATTTGACCATCGATGCAGACGCCACACCAACAGCGGTAGAACTCCAATAAGCACCACTGCATAACCAAGAACCGGAGGCGTCATTGAGCCAAGGATTGAACTGCTGTGCGGACTCGGAGGGATCGCGGTCAATGGCTCCATTATTGGCGAAGCACCATGTGTACGGATGATCGATGAGTCGCCTGAATTCCGGTATGCCGGGTTGACGTTGTTTGAAGCAACGTACGTCATTCCCACATACGCTGACACCGTGACGACCAATTGCAGAGTTAATGCAAGGAGGAACCAACGCCTCACGAAGCGAAGGAGTGTCGTCTTTGGCGCCAATTTCAGCGACAAGACGTTGCGCTTTCCATGCCAGGCAACTACATCAGGACGCATGATTCACGGTCCTCCTCTACTCGATGGATTCCTGCCACTGCACGATCCGCACATACGGATTGCTACTGGCATCGAGTTGCCGGATAACAGACGCCGAGACCTGATACGATGCTGCTCCAGCCTGACTGACAGCCGTCAACACCAATGGAGTTGATTCCTTATAAATCTGAACATTATCGAATCTCACCCCTGCTAACACTCCAATGGAATTGGCATATATCTCAATGCGGATGTTTCCGGCAGGTGGGCTTTCAGTCGTTGTAAACGTCAATGCATATTCCGATGCTCCGCCGGGACCCAAGCCGAGCACTTCCAATAGCGAGTCCACTTCCTGACCAGAGGGCAGAGAACTTGGAAGGTCAGGAAGTTCACTTGGCAATGATGGAAGCTGAAGCGTGGAGGCATGCGTGGTACTCGCAACAACCACTCCGCCAGCCAGAATGCGGAATCCGATTTCAGAACTGAGCGCGGGGAATCCCGTAGGTGTTACATCAACAATGCACCTGTACGTACATGCTGATTCCAATGATTCACCCAATGTTCGTGCGATTTGTGCCGTGCCAATCACTGATAACGTGAACGTGATGAATGCTCTGTTGGCCCCATCGGTGGAATCAACCGAAGCCTCGACACCGACTTTCGGCACGGTTGTTCCTGTTTGCACAAGCGCTGTTCGCGTCAGTTCCCATCCGCCGACGGTGCCTGACATCGGAGGCGCGATGAGCGGGTTGGCAAGTTGACCCACAGCGCTTTCAAAGCTCGCATTCGTGACCGCGACATCGACTTCCGGTGAATACGTGCCAGTGACGGTGACTGTCCCGTCAAGCAGGCTCATGTCAGAAATCCACGTGCCACTCGGCTCCTGCGATCTCCAGTCACCATTTGACCGCACGTATTCGATCGTTGAATTGATTGCTGATTCGGCCACCTGTCGGGCGCGAGAGTGGTCCTCAAGCACATCCGCAACATTTGTGACTGACGTGCATGTGTTGAGATACGTAAGTCCAAGAAGGAACGTCATGGCGACGGCAAGAAGCACGAACACCAACACATTTCCAGCAGGCGACTTCGTCCGACGTACTTTCCGATGCATCACACTCATGGTGATCACCTCGTTCTTCATCAGCTGCGATTAGATGTCATTCCACCCCGTTGTTTCGACCGTACTGGTCAATGAATTCTGTGATTATTCGTCCGAGAACAATCGGACATGCGTCTGGGACGCCACCAGACCGCAAGACACGCCCAATGTGAATGTTACTGCGACGGCTCGGCACGAAGCGCTGTGACGATATCAAGCGACTGCGGACCAGTCACATCATCAAGCGTCAGATGAAAGGTAATCATTCGAGCCGACTGCACTGATGCGTTATCCAGAGTCGTTGTCCACGCCTGGACGTGCGACAATCGGTCTGTGCCGACCATGATATCACTTGCTATGAGATTCTTCGTCAGGTTCACGAAGTCATCAGTTACGTCATATTCAATGTCATCTGAAGGGGCCACGGGCTGCGGCATTTCATAGGTGGTGATCTTCCCCGTCGCTTCATCCCAGTCGAGGCTCAGAAGTTCAGATGCGTCAGGATGACTATTGAGATTCAAATCCCCTTTCCACAGAACCATCTGGCTATCGGTCGTTGCGAGCACCATCGTCGCGCTTCGGCCGAGGGAGCCGAGACGGACGACTGCCAACTGTTGTTGGATGATCGCTCGGCGCAAGTCATTCTTAGAAGTCGTCGCTCTTGCAGTGGATGCTAGCATGGTGACGACACCCACCCCAATCAATGAAGCGACGGCAAGCGCCAGCAG
>DASZQE010000326.1:0-2410 GCA_035550175.1 Phycisphaerales bacterium
AAAGAACCGCAGGTTTGTCAACCAGAATTACTCGGCCTGCTCCGACCGCAAGGCACGTTCCGCCCGCCTTGGCAAGTTCAATGATCGTGGACAAACCCACGGTCGGCACATCAGCCCGCATGTCGTGGTCAGCTTTGGCGGTCTTGAGCAGCGTGAATCCCGGCGCAGGACACAACGAGCCCGCACGGCGAATCATTTCATCCGTGCCTTCCACAGCCTCAACCGCAATCACATCCCGGTCGCGCACCGCAATGGACTGCCCGATGTCGAGTTCCACCGTTTTCTGCAGCAGCGGCCATGCGAACTCAATATCCGCGTGATTCTGCGCGGAAGGCTTTGTGCGCGTCATCACGCCCGCGGTGGCAAGGTGATCAGCGATGTATTTCGTGGAATCGATCAAGGTGATGCCGTTTCGTGCAAGTTCATCAGCGACTGCCGCGAGGACCGCATGGTTGCGCCGATCATGCCGCAGATGACGATACCAGAGCAGAATAGCGCGCCAATCCGGAACGTGCTGAAGAAGCCGCCGTCGGGCATGCATTTTCCGTTTGGAAACCCCGCCGATCATTACCGCCTGCGTGACGCCGTGCCGCTTCAAAAGCTTGATCCACGAGCCGATGCGCAGGATGCCCACGGTATGAAACTTGTCGCACAGCGACGGAAGTTGAAGGTCGTATTGCTCCTTCAGGCCGACGCACGCGACATTCGCGCCCGCCGAGTGCATCCCTCGCGCAACGAGCAACGGCAGCCGGCCGGAACCGGCGATAAGTCCGAGAGTCTGACCTTTGTCTGGGTAAATTCGCACGAATGCAGTGTAGAAGAACTCTTGGATTCGGGGCTCCTACGGGTACAATCGGCGAACCTGTGACCAATACCGGGAGGAATTCATGCGGGAAATGATGCGGATCGGGGTTCTGGCACGGGCACTGGCCATCACCATGTGGATAGGCGCGTGCGCTCATGCTGACAGGATTGTCCTCAGCGACGGTCGCTACCTGGATGGTGAAGTCCTTGAAGAAACCACGACGGACATTTCCTTCCGCTATCAGCTCGCAGGTATATGGACGACCCAGAAATTCCTGAAGCGGGATGTGGACGTCATTGAGCGAAAAGATGGCGACCAAAGCGATCTTGGTCAAGCTCAGGATGACGACAAGACCCATGTGGCGCATAAACCGGGCGTGACGAACCCGACAACGGATCTTCCCAAGGTCGTCATCATTCCCTTGCACGGAGTTGTGGGGCTGGTGGATAGCGACTCGATCGGCAACAGTTTTGACGCAACAGAATTGCAGCAATGTCTGGAACGTGCGCATGAACTCAACGCTGAGGCTGTTTTGCTGGAAATAGACAGTCCCGGCGGACTTGTCAGTGAAATGGAGCGAATTTGCGAGACAATCATCGCGTGGAAAGGGACATTGCGAATCGTGGCGTATCCGAAGGATGCATTCAGCGCCGCGGCGGTGATTTCATTGAGTTGTCCCGAGCTCGTGATGCACAAGAAATCCAGGGTTGGGGCAGCGGTCATTATCATAAAAAAAGGCGGAAAAACATCCGCTGTTGACGCAAAGATGGCTTCTCCTCATTACGCAAAGCAGAAGCAATACATGGCTTCAAGCGGTCAGCCGTACGAATTGCTGTCCGCGATGACGATCATGGAAACGGAATTGTGGTGGAGTGAACAGGGCGGATTCCGCAACGCTCAGCCGCAGGGAAATGAATGGTCGGTCGTTGACGGGGCGACAACGGTGCTGACGATGACGGCTGACGAGGCGACTCGATGGAAGGTTGCAAAGGGAGCGACGGATTCGCCTATCGCTGCGTTGAGATTTGTCGGCATCACTGATGATGTTGAAGTGATGGTGCTCAATTCGGAAGTGGATGAATACAGCCGCAGGCTTGAGCAGAAGACCGGGGCGATGGTCAAGCAACTCACAAATTATTTCCGCTCAATGTTGATGCTTGTGCAGGAAATGAATTCGCTTGCCTCTGCCTACAACGCGCAGGATCGATCACAGGCGGACGCAATCAAGCGTGAGATTGGGCGCGATGCCGGAAAACTTCTGAATGCCGGCAGGCAGATCGCCAAGATCGACAAGGCACTCTTGGCCTATCGACTTGAAATCCCGGATGCAGCGTTGGAGCAGATTCGGACCGATGCGCAATTGCGGGGTCGCATCAGGAAACTCGTGGAAACGGACACAGCGGAGGGTTACAACGAAGCTGCGGAGCGACTCAACGCTGTGCTTTCAGCGTGGCAGGAGCTTTTCAGGCAGTAGCGCACAGCGACTCAAGCAGAGGTATCGGGTCCGGATGAACAATAAGCATGTTCCGGATCGATGGATGAATGAATCGGTGTTCGATGCCGTGTTCGATCATCGCAACCATCGGGTTGTAATACCCGTGAGAG
>DASZQE010000327.1:0-6549 GCA_035550175.1 Phycisphaerales bacterium
TACGCGAGCTCTCTACCTGCGTGAGATCGGCAGCAAGGAATGGGTGCAGCGACCGATTCACGGCCTGCCGTTCTACAACGACTACGTTGCAACGCCTCAGGATGTGTGGATCGCGCCGGGAGAACAGGGGCCGCCGCTTGATCCGTTGTATGTGCAGGTTCCACCGGTTGATCCGAATGATCCGCTGCCGGGCGTGACGCTTTCGATCAGCAGGTATCTGCGGTATGCGTACATGGACTCGAAGCTCGAGACCATGCCGAACGCGGCGGTCAATCCCACAGCGATCGTGCATATCCGCAATGAGCAGGGGCAATCGGAAGAATATGAACTGCAGGCGCTGAATCCGGACAAGGCGGTTGTGGCGCAGGGAAACCTGCAAATGCTGTGGGTGAAGTCTGATGACGATATCAAGCGATTGATGGAGACGCCGAGGCTGCACGTTGAGATTGTGCCTGCGGGCGCAGCAACGTTGCCGGAAATTCCCGATCCGCTTCCTCCGGACGCTTCGCAGCCCGATCCGGCAGCGAGTCAGCCGCAGGAATTCGACTTACCGATCACAAGCACGTTGGCGCGTGATCCGGACTTGAAATTTCAGGCAATCCCCGGGACTGACTATTCATTTCGGGTTGAGCGAATCCAGCCGAACCTGAAACTGGACACTGGAACCGTGACGGTGGCGATCGTGGAGTTCAAGTCGCCGACACGGCATTTTCGTCGATGGGTATTTGAGCGGCCGGAGATCGCGAAGGATTTTGCAGTTGATGAGAAGACATCCGGGCATGATGAGCCGATCGAACTGGACACCGAATTGCAAACCGCGATTCTTCCGCCGTCGATTCAGACCGCGCCGCTCGCAGTGTTGATGGGGCCGGGTGAAAATGATCTGGCGCTGGTCATGAACCTGGACATGATTCCGGTGCTGCACGCCATTCAGCGCGGTGAGCCGGTGCCGCTGGGAAACGGCGTGACGATGCGCGTGGATGAAGCATCGATCCACCCCGTTCGAATTCAGAAGCCTTTCATTGTTCCGCGATCGCAGCAGAACAAGAACGTGGCGGCAGGCATGTCAATGATTCAGCTTGACGCACCGACGCCGAGCGGATCGGCTTCGATCTGGCTGCGATATCACGAGTTCGCGTTTGAGAATGAGGGTGAAGTGCTGCGGCGATTTCCGTATCAGCCGGGTTTGCTGCAGATTCCGATGGCGGATGGTTCCGTGAAGGCGTACGAGTTCATGTTCTCTCGAGAGCGCATGCCTCTGCCCGCGCCGGTGGCGTTGGATGATTTCATTCTGGATTCGCACGTCGGCGGGTATTCCGGCACGGAAGGCAGCATCCGCGACTGGACGAGCGTGATCACGTTCAACAAGGACGGAACATGGGATGAACCGCGCAAGGTGTCGGTGAACAAGCCGTGCGAATTCGACGGGTACTGGTTCTACCAGGCGCAGTGGGATCCGCCGGATGAGGCGCGATTTTCCGGCGACACCAGTTCTGCGGGCCTGAATTACACGGTGCTGGGCGTGGGCAACCGTAACGGTGTTCACGTGCAGTTGGCAGGCGCGTGCATCGCGGTGCTCGGCATGATTTACTCGTTCTATGTCAAACCGATGATTCGGAGACGACGTCAGCTTGCTGTGCAGCACAATCTGACGGCGCTCAAGGCGTCTGCGGCACAGCGTCGCGGCACCCCGTCGGAAATTCTTCTGTCAGAGCGCGAAACATGAAATTGCGAACGCTAATCGGCATTCCGGTTCGCCTGGAACATTTCCGCATCTGCGCCGCGTTGTGGGCGCTGATGTGGGCGTGCAGCGCCGTTGCGCAATCATCCGATCAGTCGAAAGCGCCGACGCCCCGACCGGAGAGTTTCGCAAAGCAGGTCGATTTGTCGGAGCTCGGCAATGTTGCTGTGTACACGGACGGGCGCATCAAGTCATTTTTCTCGCACGCCCAAGCGATGATGCAATTCGTGTCCGGGCCGCATCGGATCAACGGCGCTTCGCCGGTCTTCATGTACCTGGATCTGATGCTTCAGCCGGAGCGATATCAGGCGCAGGACATCATTTACGTGAAGAATCCGCTCTTGCGAGAAGACATCATTCAGCTTTTTGAGAAGACGCTGACTGAGGAGTTTCCGCAACTGATCGAATCCACCACTGATCAGATGATGCGGAGCCATTTTGAGAACAGCAAGAAGGACCTTGAGGCCCGTTTGACTTCGTTCCGCGAGACCGGTCTGACGTCGCCGATGCTGTTGACCGAGCCTCAGGTGCAACAATTGTTGCAGGAACGAAGCGCGGATGTGCTGAGGTCGGCGAAATTCGTGCAGATGATTCAGACGGCGCTCACGGTGGCTGATCCCTCGGCGCTTCGCAGCAACATGAATGTGGTGCCGCCACCGCCTTTGCCGCAGGAAGGATCGGAGAAGGCTGCCAAGAAAATCATCAACGAACCCTGGCATAGCCTTGATGATCTGGCGGATCACGCGGACCTTTACCCTGCTGGGCGCTTTCCGCAGGATTTGCGTGACAAGCTCGTATCGCAGTGGCACGCATTGTCGGAGGCGTGGACCAGAGGCGATGCGCAGGCAGTGAATGCCGCAGCGCATGAACTCAGCACGCTGCTTCCGCAGGTCAATCCGGAAATCTATCCGTCTTCAAGCAAGCTGGCATGGGAAACGTGGTACTTCCGAAGCGGCAACATGATCTGGATCTGGTTGTTTTATGCTGCCGCAATGGTTCCGTTGCTTCTGGCGGTGTTGTTCGGGTGGAAGCCTGCGAGGTTCATCGGTGTGATGCTCTTTCTGATCGCATTCCTGCTGCACACGTTCGCAATCGGATTGCGGTGGTACGTGGCGCAGCGCTGGCCGAACACGAACATGTTCGAAGCCATCACCACTGCGGCGTGGTTCGGCGGATGTGTGTCTCTGTTGCTCGAAGTCTTCGCACGGAGATCAGGTTCACGAAATTTCTTCATGTTCGGGTCAGCGGTTGCGTCAATGACGGCATGGATGGCGGTGAAATTTTTTCCGCTCGATCTGTCGCCGAACATCTCCAACGCCATGCCCGTGCTGAATGATCTGTGGCTGTACATTCACACAAACGTCATCATTCTGTCGTACTGCCTTATCTTTATCGCAGCAGTTTCAGCGTTTCTATACCTTGTGTATCGGTTGATCGCTGTATTGCGAGGCACGACGGCGGCGAGGGAATACGCAACCGTCGGCGGCGCGGCGTCATTGATGCAGTCGGAAGGCAACACCGCGCATCGCACGAAGCCCTCGTTCGGCGTGGTGCTTGACGGCACAACGATGGTCGTCATGGAGCTGGCATTCATTCTGCTCTGGGCCGGCTTATGCATGGGCGCGATCTGGGCGGACCATTCATGGGGACGCCCGTGGGGATGGGACCCGAAGGAGGTGTTCGCACTCAACACATTCCTGATATTCCTGTTGCTGGTCCATGTGCGCCTGAAGGTTCACGACAAGGGGCTTTGGACCGCGTTCCTGGCGGTGGTGGGGGCCGGTGTGATGATTTTCAACTGGGTGATCATCAATTTCGCGATTTCGGGACTGCATTCGTATGCGTGAGGCGTCCGAAGTTTCACTGAAATCGGCCGGCATCATGTGCGGCCAAGTGTTGATTTTGCGCTCGAATTCGGGGTGAAATCGGCATTCCTGCGATGTCAGCATTCCGAAGGTTCATGCTTCGTATTTTCATCTGTGATCCCGTATAATGACGTCGGCATCCACGCTTGCACCGTCCCGCTTTCGGTGCAAGCCGACTGGATGCACCTACCGCTTAGGCACCTATGGACATACGCAGGCGACGGCCGCTACCAATTCTCATGGGCGAACCCTCACCGGGGCTCGCGCGAATCTATCGCATGAACATGGCGCAGCTCACGGTGCGCATCGAACGGCTTCAGAATGAAATGGGAGTTCTTGGCAAGAAGCTGGAACGTCTCAAATCCACTGAGCCGCAGCCGATGGCTGAGATCAATTCGATCACGGTGCAGATCGCACGACTGCGCGCGCTGGAAAAAGCTGCCAAGGAGCGACTTGAGGGCAAATCCGAGCGAAGGGATCGCAGGATGCGCACACCTCGCAGGTGATCAGTACGGCAGCAATCAGAATCGATCTGACATCCACGGCGTTGGACCGGCAAACGCGCTGCTCAAGCGTGAAAGCCGTTCGCGCTGTTTATCAGGGGAGCCTTCACAATGAACAAGTCCGCCTTGTGCGGCCTCTTCGGCTGACAGGAAGCCGGAATAGATGCAAGCCAGACCTCGACTGGTAATTCGCACGGCGCCGTTTCCGCCGCGACTCACTTTTGCCTTGCCGTTGCTGATCTCCAGAACCCACTTGCGCGCGTTGTCCTTCAACACATCGTCTTCCAATTCGAACTCAACGCAGGCATTGACAGCAGATGAATAGCCACGGGCTTCGAGCGCACTTTTCACGTTGACAACTCGGAGCATCCAATGGTCGATCAATTGCACGCTCGCGGCTTTCTCGGGCAGTGCGCGCATCACCACATCGGCGGCGCTTCCTCCGTAGGTCAGGGACTCCACAAGAGAACGGTGATCCGCAAAGAACGCCACCAGGCGCTTTGCAGCAGCAGGCGTCACAGCGGCAACGTCAGTTCCAAAGAGTGAAAACCGCATGTCTTCGGCTTTTTGAATTAAGAATGCGTAGCCTTCAATGTCCCCCGTATTCGGGTTCTCGACCACGGTTCCGCGAGCATCTTCGCCTCGCCAGCAATGAATGCGGGCCCAGTGGAATCGTCCGCGTTCGATTCCGCCGGCACTCATCCTGCATCGCGCTTTGTGAACTTCATTGACAGCATGCTGATCGCCTGGGCGGAATTCACGAATCTCCAGATCGCGTGAACCGGCCATTTCAGCTCGACCGAGCTCGATCTGCCGCAGCGGGATGCGGATTTCATACCGGCTGCCTGCCAATTCAAATCCCGCCCGCCGGTACAAGGGCAATGTTGCCGGGTACAGGCTTGAAAGCGGCACGCCGTCATCGTGCATTTCTTCGAGCATGAGCCGCATCATCTCGCCGGCTGTGCCACGCACGCGATTTTCGGGCCGCACACCGACGAATGCCACGCCGGTGGTCGGCACGCTCACGCCGCCGAAGTATTGCCCCATCGGAATCAGCGCCAATCCGCCGCAGACATCACGACCGTCGGTGAGCATCCGGAAATTGCTTCGCCCGACCTGCGAGACGTAGTTTTTCAGCATGGATTCCTTGGCGCTGAAAATCGGTCCGAGCACTTTGAGCAGAGAACCCAGTTCACGCGCATTGCTGATGGCGCGATATCCGAATCTTCTTTGCCTGGAATTCATGACGCGACGTTTTCAGTTCAAAAGTTCAGCACTTGACCGGCTTTCAACATCGCAATCTCCGTGAGGTTGCTGTCAAAGTCGTCAGGCAGGTGAATGAGATGCATTTTCTTTCGGATCGATTCGGGAAGCGCGTTCAATTCCTCAATGCTGGTGTGAGCAGGACCGCGATTGCATTCATGGACGATGAGATTCGCCTGGTTGAGCCACTCGACGTGTTCGGCTTCAAAAGGCGTGTCGCTGGACCACCCCAGTTTTCGGCCGCCTTCCTCGACAAACAGGCCGACCGTGGGAATAGGATGCTTCGTAAATCGGCAGTCGAGCGTGAGGCCGCAGATATTCGTTTTCCTGCCGGGTTCGATGACGTGCACATCAAAGAAGTCGTCAATTCTTGCCTCATGACCGTCAGCCATCTTCGCGCCCATGGCGGGTCCGAGTCGTTCCCACAAGCGATCCGCAACTTTCTTCGTGACATGAAGTCTCGGCAACTCAGCATCTGTGCCGCGCTTCTTCAGGAAGCGCCGGTAAAACCCCAGTGACTCCAATCCGTTGCAGTGGTCGCCATGCAAATGCGTCACGACGATGTCATCGATCATTCCTGCATCAACGTTCCAGCCGGATTTCTGGCCTGCTTCAAACATGGCGCGATGAATCAGGTCGGGGCAATCAATCAGCACATACCCATTTGCTGTGCGGATGAGGCAACTGCTGCCATACCCCAGCCGAGTGAAAGCGTCGCTGACTCCCAAGATCAATGCCTGCATCATCGTGTCCTGTCAGATCTCCGGTTCACAGTTACCGGACCATTCCTGTTTGTTCAGCGTCATCAAACGCGGGTATGCAAGGAGCGCCATCAGCTTCCACGCAAATTTTTCTCCCCAAGGTCAGTGCTCTCAACCGATTTTCTTCAGACAAGTTCCGTTTTGTCCCTCAGAATGAAGTGAAGTTCCTGGAGATTTCGCTTCGGGCTCCGGTCGGTACGCTTCCCACCAAAGAACACAAGACCTGAATGACGAGCATCAGGCCGTGTCGTTCATGATCCTTTGCCGGTACCGTCCGCAAAGTTCAGGAGAGCATAGTGTTGAATCATCGCTTGTGGAACTCTGCAGCGGCGCTTCTTTTTGCAGGCGCCGGATCACTTTCTCTGGCTTCGCGCGCGTCGGCCCAGTCTGAGGATTCCGACACAGTCCGCCGGATC
>DASZQE010000328.1:0-4392 GCA_035550175.1 Phycisphaerales bacterium
ATGACAATCTTCAATAGTTCGTAATGAGCCCCATCTCGCGAAGGATCATCGGCGATTTTCTCGTCCGAAGCTTCTGTCGCAGGTACGGCCGCATTTGGAGCGATCATCTGCGCACCCGCCGCCCAATTCACAAAAATCCCCGCACTCAGACAACAACATATGAAACAGCATTTCCGGAAGGGCACGGGTCATCTCCTTTTCGCCTCCGCGATTCAGGACCACGCCCTCATCTTGAACAAAACGAACCCGCCACCTGCCGGTTCGCCCTCTCCTCATATTTAATTCATTTTTTTCTACACCAAAGTCTTCTCTCGTATTTTCCGACTTTCAACTTCCCCGGTCGCACGCCGCTAACCTCTTCTTATCTATTTCTAATCGCCTCTTCTCTGTGCCTCTGTGTCTCGGTGGTAAATCCTTTCTTCCTATTGCCTACTGCCTCTTGCCTATTGCCTTTCTTTCACAGCCTCTCAAACGTCGGCAACTCACCAACCAACGGCAGGCAATACTCCACAAACTTCCTGCTCACGTTGTGATGCCCGCTGATGAAATCCTTCGGCATCAGCCTCGTCTTCCCCGCCACCATCTCCAGCTTCACCAAGCCGAAATCCGTCATGTAACTCTCCCCTCGCGCGCCCGAATGCCCCGCGCATCGCGTGATCGTCACGCTTCCGCTCAACTCTCCTCGCATCGCCGCCGCCGCTGCGTGTCTGCCCACGCGCCGCGCTTCACGCTGATCAATCACCGACGGATCAGGCCAGCACCGCTGCGCATACCCGAACGTATCCGCCCGAACACGCGGAGCCTTCCCGCCCGTCGGCGTCAGCTTCTCCTTCAGCAAATCGCCAAGCGAATCACCCAGGCTCCCGCTCCCCGACAATTGCACATTCCCATGTGAATCCGTCTGCGCATTCTTAATGAGCTTCGCGCCGATCGAGTTTCCCTTCTCGTCTACAACTCCCTCGCTCATCGCAATGTGACATCGCCCTTTCTTTGAATACACCTTGTCCACGTCCGCGACAAAACGATCAAGATCAAACGGAACCTCCGGCAGATAAATCAGTTGCGGACCATCCGTCGATTCCAACGGCTCTTCCCAGTCATGCCTTCGCGCCAGCGCGCTCGCGCCCGTCAGAAACCCCGCGTGCCTTCCCATCACCACGTTGATCTTGATGCCCGGCAGGCTCACGTTGTCCAGAAAATCCGCCATGCACGCCAGCGCCACATACCGCGCTGCGCTCGGGAATCCCGGACAGTGATCATTCTCCATCAAGTCATTGTCCACCGTCTTCGGCACGTGAAAGCATCGCAGCTCATACCCCGCCTGCTGCGCCTTGTCGCGCACGATCCTGCACGTGTCGCTTGAATCATTCCCGCCGATGTAGAAGAAATACCGGATGTCATGCTTCTTGCACGCTTCCAATATCCGTTCGCAATACGCCTCGTCCGGCTTGTCGCGCGTGCTGCCCAGACACGCGCTCGGCGTCGCAGCCAGGCGATCCAGATGATCCTGATGCATGTTCGTCATGTCCACCAGATCCCCCTTCACAAATCCCTTCACCCCATGCCGCATGCCGTAGATCTTTTTCACCCGCCCGCATGCGTGCAGCCCGAAGCGCAAACTCTCAATCACGCCCACCAAAGATTGATTGATCACCGCCGTCGGCCCGCCCGCCTGCCCGATCACCGCGTTCCCCGTCAGCAGCTCGTGCAATCCCTTCGCCGTCACTTCGCCCGGCGTGCCCTTGACCGATTCTTTCGATGCATTCATGTGCAGGACTCCATTCCCGCACGCATGGTATCACGCATGCACACTGCGTTTCCGCCCCAGCTTCTCGCAAGCCCTCGCCCGCCCGCGCACTTCACTGGTCCGTCTTCTCTCGCTGCTGCACTTGCTCCGCCGGAATCGCCACCAGTCCCAGCATCGGCTGATCCTCGCCGAGCTGCAACTCAACCAGCCGCACCGGCGTCGGCTCATACGTTCGGAAAAATCCGCCCGCCGACGGCGTCGCCCCGTAGTCATCATGAAAATCCCACAGCGAAAGCTCCACCGTCTTCCCCGCCGGAATCGCATCAACGTGCCGCACATACTGCTGGTTCACCCACACGTCCACGTTACGGTATGAAGTCGCCGTCGAATTCACGATCGCGATCTCCGTCCCGTTCCGGAACACCTGAATATCCGCCGTGTTCGTGGTGTGCAGCTCCGTCGGGTAAGGCCGCGTCGCCAGCGCCGGGTCATCCTGCAGCGTGTTGCACCCGCCGATCACCGCCGCCGCTGCTGCCAGCGCACCCATCATTCCGTTCACCACACAAGCCTTGCGACTGAAAATCCACGTGCCCATGATCCGGAAGACTATCACAAATACGCCCGCCGGCTGCGGATTGATTTCATCAACCGATCCTTCCCACGTTGAATTCGATAATCGGATACTCTGTATCCCGTGAAGAATGGGCAACTCCAACTCATATGGAGATTGGGAAAAAGACGAAGCGGTCCCAGGTTCGCAGAGTTCTTTGCTGGGATCGGGCTCGTGAGGTTAGGTTTGGAATCGCGAGGATGGAATCTCGCTTATGCCAACGACTTTGACCGTGAGAAGCGAGCCATGTATGACGCTCACTTTGGCGACGCGGATGAACATTTCGATCTGTCCGATATTCACGATGTGAACGGTGCCCAACTTCCAGACATAGAGTTGGCGACGGCATCATTTCCTTGCACGGATCTATCCATTGCAGGTGCACGGCTCGGATTCAAGGGGAAGCATTCTTCAGCATTCTGGGGATTCATTTCCGCTCTCCGAAGCATGGGTTCTCGTCGTCCTCCGCTCGTATTGTTAGAGAATGTGATCGGCTTCCTCACCTCACATAACGGAGCGGATTTTCGGGCTGCGATGAAATCGCTCAATGAACTTGGGTATGCGGTAGACGCATTCGTACTCGACGCGAGATGGTTCGTACCCCAAAGTCGTCTTCGTCTTTTTGTTGTTGGTTCAATGATACCGAACATTGATGAAGCAAATGTGATGGTCGAGTCTCGGATCCGTCCGCATGTTCTTCGCGAATTTATTTTAAATCATAGCGATGTTCGATGGCAGCTTCGGAAATTGCCCGAGCCTCCAGAAAGATCGGAAAATCTTCTCTCAGATATTTTGGAAAATCTTCCAGACGACGCACCGGAATGGTGGAACTGCGAGCGGACAGAGTACCTTTATAACCAATTCTCCGAGAAACATCGCGCAATGGCGGACATAATGATTGCGAAGCGCCGATGGTCTTATGCGACAGTCTTCCGTCGCGTGCGTATGCAAGCGAATGGGAAGAAACGGTCGATGGGAGAACTGCGGGCCGATGGAATTGCTGGATGTCTACGTACCCCCAAGGGCGGCAGCGGACGACAGATTCTTTTCAAAGCGGGATACGGGAGATATGCTTCACGCCTCATTACTCCTCGCGAATGTGCCCGACTTATGGGTGCGGATGATTTCGTCATAAGTGGACCAGACAATCAGGCATATTTCGGCTTCGGCGATGCAGTGTGCGTCCCAGCTATCTCATGGATTGCCGAGCATTACTTGAATCCAGTTCTTGCCTCTGTGCGAGTGGGCTTACGTCGCGCCGCTGCAGGAGTGTGAATTATGGCAAAGCAATCGGAAGTAGTCGCAAACTTCGAAAGATGGTACAAGTCCCTTAAGCCGATGAAGCAATATGCCGGGCGTCCCGCGAAAGGCACGATTGCAGCGGCACTCATCGTCCTCGAACGGCTCCGTGAGAAATGCGCCCTTCGGTTGGAGGATCACCTTGCAGAAGGCGGGGCGCAAATTTCCGGTATGAGTCTCCCGTCTCTTCGGAAAGTGCTCGTACGTTTCGGTGAGAAGCGGGAGTTTCCAAGTGAGGGCGGGCGCACGAATCGTGGCAACAACAAGCCCGTCCGCGAATTTCTGGCGGCAATGAGCGCGGCGGGGCTCGACAGACTTGGCAAGAATGAACGATCTGCCGCGATCGACGAAATGCAAGGGATGCTCGTGGATTCGTTGGATGCATATTATCGGTTGGAGCGCATCCGATTTGAGTTTGATTCACGGAAGCCAGCACGATTCATGGTGGCGGAGATACTCGCCAAAGCGGCCGAACGTCAACAAACTGGAGCCGTGGCACAACACCTCGTCGGCGCGAAATTGGCGATTCGGTTTCCGGAGAAGACCATCCCAAACTTCTCTTATAGCGCTGCCGACGATCAAGGCGGACGCTCAGGCGACTTCCAAGTAGGCGGGACAGCGTTTCACATCACTGTGGCGCCGAGCAAAGCGCATGCTGCGAGGTGTGCGAAGAATCTTCGGGATGGACTGGCTGTGTTTCTCATTGTGGATGAAGCGAACGTGGATCGCGCCCGTT
>DASZQE010000329.1:0-5654 GCA_035550175.1 Phycisphaerales bacterium
TCACGCTTTCGCTGCCGTTTGCTGCGTACATCGCACGATTGACGCGGTTCAGCATGCTTGAGCAGCTTTCGTTGGACTATGTGCGGACTGCAAACGCCAAGGGCGTTTCGCCCGGGAACGTGGTGATGGGGCATGTGCTGAAAAATGCATTCCTGCCGGTGCTTTCGTACCTGGGGCCGGCATCCGCTGCAGCACTGACGGGTTCATTCGTGGTGGAGCGCGTGTTTGCAGTTCCGGGCATCGGCACGCATTTTGTGGATGCGGTGCTTGCGAAGGACCTGACGCTGATCATGGGCGTGGTGCTGACGTATTCAGCGATTCTGATCGTGTTCAATCTGATCGTGGATGTGCTGTACGCAGCGATTGATCCGCGCATCAGGTCCGCGTGATTGTCTGATCACTTCGTATCTTCGGTCGAGGCGGGAATCACACTTTCCGCAAGCGGGAATGTTGCGGTGATATCCGTCGCCTTTTCCGCTGAGTAGGTGAGCGTGACTTTGATTTGTTTATCAGGCGGAGCAGATGCAGGGACACAGATGAGATAACGGAACGTGGAGCGGGACTCGCCGGGAATGCCGCGTTCCACGGTGATGATGTTCTTGCGATGCTCGACCGGATTGATGGTTTTGTCGTAGCGATCGTTGAGCGTACCTGCGGCGATGACGCCGATCTCGTTGGGATTGACGTGGGGGTCTTTCACAAGCGCCGCGTCCTGGAATGCGGGATTGAACGAGAGCACCAGGCGATCGGGCTCGCCGATGCGCGTTTGTGATGCGCGGGCCGTGCGAGAAGGGATGATCTTTGAGTTTTCGACTTCAAGCGTGATCTGCCAGAGCGCGTGAGAGGCGTCGCCGGTGTCGGCCAGTTTTTTCACTTCGATCCACGGGAAGGAAAGCTGCGGCATGTTGCCCGCGTGATACATGGTGAAGGCGAAATTGCGATGACACTCCTCTTCGAGCATGAAGGGAGGCGGAATGCGGCTGGAATACTTTGATCCGCCGCCGATGAGCACCTTGCCGAGCGTCGGGTGATCGTATTCGGTGTAGTCATTGAAGGTCTGGCCGAAGAGCATGCGGTCCTGCCAGCGGAGTTCGCCTTCCTGATCCAGGTGCGTGTTCTTGTCGTCAAGAATCTGATCATCGTTCCAGAGTTCGTTGGTGAACGAGATGATCCCGAGGCCTTCGGCGGTCCAGTTCACGAATCCGCCATGCACCGTGTAAAGGTCGGCGTAGATGATCATGTACTTGTAGAACGGAAGCAGTTCCTCGCCCGCCTGTCCGAGCCGGTTGTAGACCTGCACATCGGGGTCTGGGTAGTCCGCGTTGCGATATTCCGCGCCTGGGCCGCGAAGAATCATTCCGCCGTTGTTGTGATAGGACTGCACGGCAGCAATGTTGGGGTGCTTGAGAATGAATTGGCCGATGCAGTCCGCCTCGGGGAATGAAAAGGGGTAATCGCCCGCGCCGAATTGAATGTAGTTCGGTTGCCAGTCCGCAGGCCAGTTGCGGTTCATGTCGTAGCCGCCGGGGCCGTCTTCGTTGATTCGGCCGTCGCCGTCGTTGTCGATTCCTTCCTGGCCGGCATATGACCATTGGCCTTTTTCGGGATAAGTGACGCGCTCGAAGATTCGCGGGTCTTTGGTGCTGCGTTTGAACTGGCCATTGGGGTCAGCTTTCCACATGGTGCCGATCGAACCATCGTGATTGAGGTCTTCGGGACCGTCTTCATCTTCCATGCCGTCGTAATCGTTGTCCGTGGGATGCTGGCCGGAGCGATAGTCGTGCGGTGTGGTGGGGTTTGCGAACCAGCCCGCGCGGCCGTCGGGATTCTGTGTGGGCAGGAAGTAGAACGTTGTGCGGTCGATGAGCTTGGTGAGATCGGGCACCTGGCCGTAGGACTTGGTGAGATACCAGATGGAATACAGCACGACTTCCGCAGCCTGAATTTCATTGCCGTGCACGTTGCCATCAATCCACATGGCGGGCTTGTCGGATTCAGGCCCCGTGGCGGGATTGTTCATGGTGACGAGCCACATGTCACGACCCTGTGACGACTTTCCGATGGACTGCAGCTTGAGCAGATCCGGATATTTCTCGACCAGTTGCTTGAGCGCAGCAGTCAGCGCTTCGTAATCGTAGAAATGGTTGAAGGTGAGATCGGTCTTGGAAGGAATCTGCTGTTGCGCGTTCGCAGGAGCATTCACGAATGTGAACACCGTGGTTATGCAGGCGGCAAGCACGGAACGAATACTTGATTTGTGCGTGAACATGGCGGGAATTCTGAGTGAGGAGTTTTTTCCTGGTGCGGTCATCAGTGTGTCTCCTCGGTTGCAAGAGGTTGGGTGGCGGCTGGCGTGGCAGCGGTGTTGTCGTCGGCAGTGAACGTTAACGTGCGTTTCGCAAAATCCGGGCCGTTGAGTTCGATGGACACGGATGAATGGTCATCTGCGCGGATGATCCACTGGTATGTGGATTCGCTTCCGCCATCAATGCCCCAGTTGGTCTGCACGCGCTGGCCGGACACGATGTGATCAAGATCCGGCGAGATGCGCACCACGATGGGTTTGATGGAGCGGGCGCGCCTGGCGATGGCGGTTGAACTCGGCAGCACGCCGGTGTTGGCGATGGCGAGCTTGACGTCATAAATGCCAGGCGCCAGCTTCTTCACCACCGGGCCGCGAACTTCAAGTTTCGGACGTCGCTCCGCCAGCTTGATCACGAATTCAGTTTCCTTGTCAGCGAGCGGGGCGAGCTGATCCGCAGGCGGCGTGAACTTGAAGCCGGGGACAAACCCGCCGATTTCGACTTTGCCGAGCGTGGGGTGGTCGAATGGCATCCACTCCACAAAGCCTTCGTGATTGCGGTCGCGGTCGGAGTATTCCAGCCATTGCTCATCCTCATCGGAGTTCGCTTTCGGCTGGTCGGTTTTGGGAGCGGATTCGCCGCCATCACCGCCACGGCCGCCTCCGAATCCGCGCCCGCCCCGGCCACCGCCGCCACCTCTCCGGCCCGGTCCGCCAGGACCCGCACCGGCCGGACGCGCAGGCGTGTCACCCGGCTTGGAATCCTCCGTGACAGGCCCCTTGGTATCCGTGTTTTCGGGCTGTGATTCAGGGGCGCTGGATGGCTGTGACGCGGCAGGTGCAGGTGAGGGATCAGGTCGGCCCCAGACGTTGGTCGCAAATGACGGGATCCCCCGGTGCGCGTACAGCCAGGAGTGGAGTGAGCCGTCGGAATTGCCGGACACCGCTCGCTTCTGGCCGGTGGTGTCCTTGAAGAGCTGGGAGATTTCCTTGTAGACCGCTGCGTCGCCTCCATCAATGTCCTTGGGCGCGCCGGCGGGGTCCCTGCCGTTTGAATCCGGCGCGTTGATGAGATTGTCACAGGTGCCGAATGTCACCGCTGCGAAGATGTTGTTATGCGCGATGACGAATTTCGCGATGCCGGCAGTTTCCGGTTGTGAAAGCGGATAGAGGCCGGCATCAAGCGAATGCTCAGGCCAGTGCTCGGGGAAATTGCGGTTGAGGTTGATCGTCACCGTGCCGTCTTCCGCAATCAATCCATCGCGGTCAGCGTCCAGACCCTCCGTGTACAGGCTGTAGATCGCATGCTCACCCTTCGCTGCGTCAGGAGATTTCAACAGACGAGGTTCCTTCGAATCCGGCAGCACGGAAGGCGCATCATCAATCGGCGGATTCAAGCGGCGCATCACCGTGATATAGCCATCGTGGTTCAAATCCACGGGCGGGTCTTCATCTATCGCGCCATCACGATCGTCATCAATAGCGGAAGGAGCGCCTGACGCATCGCTGCGCGGGCCTGTGAACTGTGAAGCGAATCCGTCGGGGTTTGCGCAGGCAATGACGTAGAAGGTGACGTCATTCAGAAGTTCAGCGTGAGTTGCGCAGATGCCCTCGGCCAATCGCAGCGCCGTGTCAACCGACAGCGTGTGAGTGGAATCCAGGCCTGCGGTCACAAGCAGCGCGGGCTTGCTTGAAGGCGCGTTTTGGTGAGCCGAAAGCGTCAGCAGCAGCACATCACGATGGCCTCCGGTCTGCGCAATGGTTGCAACAGAACATACGGAAGAGTGGCGGGCAGCCACGGCGCGAATGCGCGACACGATTTCATCCACAGATTTCGGAAGAGCATCCTGCGCCAGGGCAAGTGTCGATCCTCGGAAACTGATCAGAAACACCATTGCGCACAAGCAATGAAGCAGGCGGGATTTTCGAACGAAGGTTGAGTTGGGTTTCATGTGGGGCATTCGCGGAGCAGGAACATGGCGGGAGCAACAAGAACGTGAATGTACAGCAGTCGCCCCCGCCTCCGCAGTGCAAACTCAGCGAAACAGGCTGATATTCCTCCGATGCCCGGCCGGGACAAGGCGGAGAATGTCGTCAGGAGGACCGGCAGAATGTCCGATATTGGTGATTCACCATGTCTGCACATCCTCAAGAACAGCCGAAACAGGACATTCCAGCCAGCGTTCATAGCGAGGCTTCGCCTTCGAGCAGCCGCATGAACGGCAACGGGAGATGGGGAAAAAAATCCGCGGACAAAATCGAGGAGCAGTTTCTTCAGGGGCCGAAGACGCGGCGGTTCGAGCTCATGCGGATCATCCGCATCATGATGGAACTCTTCAAGGGGTTTCGAGCGTTGCATTTCGTCGGTCCGTGCGTCACGGTGTTCGGCAGCGCTCGCTTCAAGGACGATCATCGCTATTACTCGCTCGCGAGAGATGTTGCTGCGGAAATTTCGCGCATGGGGTTCACGATCATCACCGGCGGAGGGCCGGGCATCATGGAAGCGGCGAACCGCGGAGCCAGGGACGCAGGCGGACCGTCAATCGGTTGCAATATCAAGCTGCCGATGGAACAGCACCCCAATAAATACCTGGATCGCTTCATCGAGTTTCGCTATTTCTTCGTTCGCAAGCTCATGCTCGTGAAGTACAGCTACGCCTTCATCGCGCTGCCGGGCGGGTTCGGCACGCTTGATGAGTTTTTCGAGATCGCCACGCTGATTCAAACCGGCAAGGTGCGCAGCTTTCCGCTCGTGCTGATGGGCGTGGAATTCTGGGAGCCGCTCATGGTGTTCATGCGTGAGCGCCTGATCAAGGAAGGCACCGTCAGTCCGGAAGACGTGGACATGATCAAGGTGACCGACAGCGTGGACGAAGCGGTGACGCACATCGCCCGCGCTGCGGTTGAGCAATTCGGGTTCAAGTGGATTCCGAAAATGGATGCCAAGTGGTATCTGGGCGAGAAGAGCGTTTGGAATCGTCGGATCGAATTCGCTTCGATTCGTGAAGCAGTTCACCGCTGGGCTCGCAGGGCAGACTGAGCGGCCATCGCGTTTTCATGGATTTCCGCCGGATCGCGACGTTTCCGCTTTCCCCTAGAATTGGGTGATGAGTCTCCTGAACGTCGCCATTGTCGGCCGACCAAATGTCGGCAAAAGCAGCCTGCTGAACCGTCTGGCGGGCCGTCGTGTATCGATTGTCGATCCCACGCCCGGCGTCACGCGCGACCGCGTCACCACGATCGCCGAGCTTTCGCCTCCGACTGAGGAGCATGGTCGTCATTCGGATCAGCAGAATGGCGCTTCATCGCGGAAGCGCAAGGGGAATCGCAAACGCCGTGAGGAATCAAGCGC
>DASZQE010000330.1:0-2309 GCA_035550175.1 Phycisphaerales bacterium
GGCGGCGGCATCGGGTCGGCAATTGCGGACGCATGCACGGAATCGGGCGATGCATTCACGCTGCAGCAACTGCACGTGAAGCGCATTCCAAAGTCTGCGCGAACGGAAGACGAAATCATGCGTCAATGCGGATTGCACCACACGCATATTGTGAATGCGGCGGCGAAGATGCTGGGCGTGGTGAAGGTGTGAGGCGGAGGAGCCAGCACCGAGAAGCCAGAAGCCAGAATGAAGAAAAACAACCCGCGTGAAGAGCGCGGGTTTTTATTTGCGCAAGTGAGGGAGAGGTTCTCGCGTTCAAACGATGACGGGTTGGCGAGAGGATGAAGGCGTGGGTTGTCCTGCGATTGAGCTGGCGGATGTGTTCGTTGTCACGAGGCGATTGATGAGTGGGAGCATGGTGTCGCGGAGGACGGCATCCCATGAGAGTTTGTGGACGAGCTTCTGGCCCGATTCGAGAAGCGCCTGGCGTGCTGCATCGGTGTAGGGGAGGCGCGTGGTGATCAGATCGGCGAGATCGGCGGCGACACGGTGCTCGATCTGATCGCGCTCAAATTGCGTCATGCCGAGGAGATCGGGAATTGAGCGTTGGGATTGAAGGGTGATGTAATCACCGACGATGATATTGGCTGGTGGAGCGTTTCGGGTGACGTGGTTGATGAAGCCGAGGCAGCCGCAGACCGTGGAAATGGCGCAGAGGGCGCCGGCGGCGAGAGGCTCAAGCGGGCTGATGCCGAAGGGCTCGTAGGTGGCGAGGCCGAATTCGAGATCGGTGGCGCGGCGGAGGTCGGCGATATCCATTCCGACGGGGGCGCGCAAGCCGAGTTTTTCCGAGGACCATCCGAACTGGTTCACGAGCACGGCCTGGATGGAGGAATGGGATGCATTGAAAGCGTCGATGATGGCGTTGAAATCCACTTCGGGGCCGACGAGATCGGGATAGCCCATGCGGTGATGTCGCGGCCATGCGTACTCGTTCTCCATGTGGCGGACATCCTGCGGGCGGCGCGTTCCGCCGGCGGAGGTGACGATGAAGAGGACGGCTTTTCGGCCACGGGCTGCGAGTCGAGAGTCGAGTTCGTGACAAATCTGGAGGTCACGCCAGGCACCTTTGCTGATGACGGGGCGCGTGACGTGGGTGAAGAGGTGATCGGGACGGAAGCCCAGGAGTTTCTGCGAATAGTCGAGGAGCATGGCGCGCGAGTCGGATTTCTGCTTCCAACTGACGGGCATTGCAGGGACGCCGTTGTAGACGAGGTCGATTTCGTGATGATCGAAGTGCGAACCGAGGAAGTGCATTTCCCTGGCGGTGTAGTCGCCGACGGCGACGACGGCGTCGCAGGTGTGGCATTGCGAGATGAGGGCGTGGCGGAATGACGCGGATTGGTCGCCGAAGACATCGTCGACGTAGAGACCAAGATCGCGGGCCTGGCTGAGAATGTTGTAGAAGCGGGCGTCGTGGCCGGGATGATGCTCGACGAGGTTGCGAGCGGTGGCGCATTCGTGGGCATGGAAGACGGTGCGGAAGTGATGCTGGCCATCAAGAATGGCTTTGAAAGCGGTTGGGAGGCCCATGAATTCGTGGGAAAAGATGACGGCAGGGAGTTCATCGTTGCCAAGCAGCGCGAGCAGGCCGTAGAAAGCAGGTTCGGCGAGGCGGACGTATTCCTCGAAGGCCCAATCGTTTTCGTAGCGAAGAGAGTTGATGTTAAGCGTATCGAAGAGGCGTTTCTTGAAATTGTTGAGGCGATCTTTGGAGATGTTGAAGACATCGACGAGGAGGATTTCTGATTCGCCGGAGAGATGATCGCCGGGGACTTCAAAGCGGCGTTTGCCGTAGATGAAAGCGACGTTGAAGGCCCATTCGATGGGATGAAGCTTGGAGCCGAGTTTGGCGTCGTCGATGCCATCGATGGTGGAATAGAGGACGGTGCCGTGCTCGCCGAGGCGTTCTTCGGGTGAGTGATCGAGATGGTTGTAGTAGGGGCCGATGAGGATTGAGCGGCCGACGGATTGCTGATAAGCGGGAGAGGTGATGAACCCTTCGAGGACAGCGCCGATGCCGCCGATTTTCTCGCTGGCTTCGTGAGTGACGTGGGCGACGGTCAGTTTTTTCATGGGGAAGGCTTGGTCGCGGGAGGTGAAGGAGTGAACTGAAGAGACCACTGAGTCCCGGATGCCGTGTGGGTGGCAGTTGCCGAGACAGAGTCTACCGCGAGAGAGAAGCGATCGGCGCGATTGGGAAAAACAACCAGCGAAGAGGCTTCGCCGGGAGCCTGATTTGCCAGAACGTCTTTCAAAGAGTTTGT
>DASZQE010000331.1:0-1916 GCA_035550175.1 Phycisphaerales bacterium
CTGATGAAAAATCCCTACGGTCACCTCTCGCACAAGCAGATTTCGCAAGGCCTCAATGATCAGAGCATCGGTCGCTGGCGGAAAGATCTTGATGCCGAGCAGGTGTCAACCTTCACATCCGTCGCCGGTGATCTGCTGGGCGAACTTGGGTACGTTTGAAAGATGGAAATTCGCATTCGTTCCGGAATGCCCGAATGTTCGTGCATCACTTGATGCTCGTCATCGTGTGTTCACGATTCACGGAATACCCGCTGCGCACCAGCCATTGTGTGACGCGCTCGTCGGCTGCAATGGCTCGCATCCGTTCCGTGTGTTCCGGCTTGGCCCACCGGCCGATCCATGCCGAGGAAACCGGCTGTTGCACTTTCGGCTGGTGAACCTTCGTCGCATCGCGCGTCGGCGCCTCGTGCCGATACCGCTCAAGCATGCCCGCATCAAACGCAATGCCCAGAAAATCGCAGACACGCATCATCATGCCTGCGCTGTCGGCAACCATGTCTTCGTACCGCACGATCATGTGATGATCATGCTTGAAGCCGTACACGAATTGCATCGACTCAACGTATCGCTGAATCGAAACGTGATAGTCCTCTCGATCATCAATCTTGGAAGTCAGCACGTCCCGGCCGTCACGAACAAGGCTGATGAAATGCGCATCGGCATGCTCCATCGCCAGCCAGTTGTAGCTTGCGCAGTTGAACGGCGTTTTCTCCGCCCACATGGTTTTCTTCACGCCGTGCGCCCGGCAATACGCGGACATCATCATGTCGAACGCTTCAAAGGACGTGCGCGAGTCCAGGATCGCTTCACGAATCGCTTCTTCGCCGATCTCCAGCGCACGATTGATCCGTTGCGCTGATCGTTCAACGCGATTCTGGTGCGTGCTCAATGTCTGAAGAAAAAACGCAGTCTCCGGCCCGCTGATGACCTGATTTGAAGCATCAAGCATGTACCGAAACAGCGTCGTGCCCGCTCTCGGCAAACCGCCGATGATGATTCGCTTCTCGAATCTCATCACGCAAGCATCGTTTCAAGAATGTGATTGTTCCGCACAAATCGGTATTCGCCCATGCGCACGCGCTCGGCTTTCCTGAACGGCGCAAGAAATGAATGAATGTCGTGGTGGTATTTTCCGCCCGTGAAATCCACCGCATCGGTCAACCGTGGCGCTCGGTTGTACGGCAGGGCCACTTTCAGCGGATTTGTGTACGTGCCGAACAGTTCCGGATTCGAATAAAAAATCGAAATCATCTTCCCGCCCGGTTTCAGTGCCCGATGCCACATCTCGATCACCGCAATCGTCGCCGGTCGATCCATGCAATGCTGGTTGAACAAGCCAGGCCCGCGCGCAAAGATCATGTCAAAAGTTCCGCCCGGCCAGGGTAACTGCGCTTCCGCATCACCCGCCACAAAATTCGCGGCATCTTCCTTTACGAGCGTTCGCGCTTTCTCAATCCCGCCTGCGGAAATGTCAATTCCATGCACTCGTAGTTTCGGGTTGATCGCCTTGATGCCTCGTGACCAGATTCCGTCGCCGCAGCACAAGTCCAGCACCGCGCCTGTCGCGGGCACATGCGGTAGGTAGATTCCCAGCCACTGCTTCACCTGCTCATCCGTGTATTCGAATCCCTTTGAAGAGTAGAACTCATCCGTCGCGGCTCGTGCAGTATCCGCTGATTCATAAAGAGGTTGTGCAGGTGGTGCGCTGGTCATGTGAAGATGCAATTTCTGTTCAGCGGTATTGTAAAGCCTCTGGCACGATTCAACCACGCGCCGACTCGCTCTGCTTCAATCTTCCAGCCACTTCATCATCCGTGTGCAGAATCCGCCTAACGGCCAACTCTGGGCTATCACTCGTGGAATCGTGAACGGTTGAACTCCCGGCTGAACGACGCCCCCGTGATTCGTCATCGCCC
>DASZQE010000332.1:0-3974 GCA_035550175.1 Phycisphaerales bacterium
CGCGTGACGGAGGCTCTGCGGTTCCGCGTGGGGCATAACCTGCCGGTGGTGAACCAGAACGTGACGGTGCGCGAGGCGTGCGAAGTGAATCAGGCAGGCAGGCGGGCGGGTGCGGTGCTGCTGGTGGATGACGCAGGGCGATTGACGGGGATTTTCACGGATGGAGATTTGCGACGGCTGGTGCTGAAGGAGCGCGATGGGATGTCGCGGGCGGTGCGCGAGGTGATGACGGCCAGGCCGAGGCATTTGCTGACGGACAGCCTGGTGCGCGATGCGGTGCGACTGGTGCAGGAATACCGCGTGGACGAGATTCCGGTGGTGGATCACGACGGCAAGCCGGTGGGACTGATTGATATTCAGGATCTGGTGGCGATGAAGGTGGTGAGGGAGTAAGTGCGCTTCACTTGCAATTCGCGCAGTAGTCATGCCAGTTGAGGATGATGGTGGTGAGGTCATCGATGTTGACCTGGCCATCGAGATTCAGGTCGGCGGGGCAGTCTTCGCCTTTGTGGCATGCGCCCCAGTTGAGGATGACTGCGGTGAGATCATCGATGTTCACGGAGAGATCGTGATTGATGTCGCCGGTCGGACAGGGGCCGTACTGGATCGAGATTTTGAGGATGTTGAAGGTGCCGGTGAAGGGGCCGCAGCCGGGACAGAGGTTGCCGAACTCGAGGAGGGTTGTGCTGAAAGGCGTGGAGTCGGTGAAGATGAGGCCGTTGAGGTTGTTGGTGTGGAAGGAGGCGGTGAATGTGCCTTGGCCGGACCAGCCGAGACTGGGTCCGGACCACGCGACGCCGACGCAGTCTTCGGCATCGCAGATTTCGTAGCCCATAGAGAGGTTTGCGGCATCGAACGTGCCGGACGTTGTGAACTTGATTTCGACATCCGCGCCGATGATGGTTCCGCCGCTGGGACCGGCACCGAGATATTCGCCGCCGAAGGGGAGCGGATCGATGCCGGCGAAATCGAGGGCATCGGTGATGCCGCAGACGTTGACTGCGGAGGCGTAGTTGGAAATGCCGGCGCTGAACAGCGCGGAGCAGACAGCAATTGCAAGGGTCTTCATGTTTCCTCCTACCTGCTCAGACGTGCGCGGATGCGAATGCGAGGCGAGTTTCAGGTCCAGGTATCGACACCTGATTTGCCGGGTGACTTCGAGCGGGAACCCTTGCCGTTCTTACCGTTCTTGTGACCGTTGGATGCGCCGAGCGAAACCGGGAAATGCTCGCCCTGCCAGCTTGCGGGGTACTTGGGATCATCGGACTGGAGCGCGGCCTTGGTGGGGAAGAGCGGGCGGAAGGTGTCGCACATCACCGCGAGTTCGTTGGTGTAGGTTGCGCCGATGGATGCTTCGATGGTGCCGGGGTGCGGACCGTGGGGAATGCCTTGCGGGTGAAGCGTGAGCGAACCCTGCTCGATGCCTTTGCGGGCTTTGTAGTTTCCCTCGACGTAGTAGAGGACTTCATCGCTATCAAGGTTGCTGTGGTTGTAGGGGACAGGAATCGCCTGTGGATGGAAATCGAGGATGCGAGGACAGAACGAGCAGATGACGAAGTTGTCGGCCTCGAAGGTCTGATGGGTCGGGGGCGGCATGTGATGCTTGCCGACGATGGGGCTGAAATCATCAATGTTGAAAATGTAGGGGTAGTAGCAGCCGTCCCAACCGACGACATCAAGCGGGTGATAGCTGTAGATGTAGCTGTGGACGCGATCGCGGGCCTTGATGCGGACTTCGAACTTGCCGGACTCATCATAAGTGAGCGGGAGTTCAGGAAGACGGAGATCGCGTTCGCAGTAGGGGGCGTGCTCGAGGAACTGCGAGGTTTTCTTGGAGATGTAACGCGGCGGTGGGAGGATGTGCGAACCGTTGGCGGTTTCAATGACGATGAAGCGGTCGGGGGGCGTGTCGTCAGTGCGTTTGCGGTCATCGAACACCATGCGGTAGGTGGTGCCCTTGGGGATGAGGATGTAGTCCTTTTCGTGGAATTTGAGCGTGCCGAAGGATGTGTAGACAGTGCCTGAGCCGAAGTGGATGAAGATGCACTCGTCGCCCATGGCGTTCTTGTAGTGATAGTTCATCTCCTGCTTGGGAATGCAGAGGCTCATTTCGCAGTCTGAGTTGCCGAAAAGAATGACGCGGCCGGTAATGGGATCACCCTTGGGTTTCCAGCCGGCGGTTTTGAGATGACGCATGCGCATGACATCGCGCTCGACGTATTCGGGCTTGGTGGAGTAAAGAGTTTTCCAGCCGGTGACCTGCGTGGGCGGGTGAATGTGATAGATGGTGCTGGTGGGGCCGACGAACCCTTCGGTGCCGAAGACTTCTTCGCTATAGAGCGCGCCATCGGGCCTGCGGAACTGAATGTGGCGCTTGGCGGGAAGTTTTCCGAGCTTGGTGTAGTAGGGCATGGCAGAACCTCCTGTCCAACAGTGAAGGTTCAATTGTAGTGAGCAATTGGCAGCGGTTCTGCGGCAAATCCGGATGTTTCGAGGATCATCCGAGAATGGAAATATATTGCCGCCAGGGGCCGACTTCATCGCGGTACTGGCGGGCCATGGCCTTGCAGATTTGCGCGGTGTGATGGAGATCGTGAGTGACCCATGAGGCGAGGAGTTGTTTTGCGGTGACGCGGCCGAGTTCAGGGTGCAGGCCGGGGTGATCGAGTTGCGCTTCACGGAGATGCAGATTGTGAAGCGATTGAAGCGAACCTTTGCGCACGGAATCGAGTTCATCAAGCAGGTCAGCCATTGACTTGTCCTTGGAAGATTCAAACATCGCATAACGGTCAAAAGGCGGGAACGGCTTGGTGGGTCCGTTGGCAAGGATGTGATTGAGGCGAGCGAGCCAGTTGGTTTGATCGGCGTGGATGAGGTGGCCGACGACATCGAAGGGGCTGAAGGTCTTGTCGCCGTAGTTCGATCGTTGCCAGTGATCGGGAAGACCGTGCAGCATGGCACGAAGCACGGAGGGTGTGCGTGCAAGCAACACGATGGCTTCATTGAGTTGAAACTGCATGGGATGTTCCTTGCGCCGGCGTGATTCAAGATTTTGCGTATGCGCGACGCAGAATCGGGCGTGATTTGGATCGACGGGCGACTTCTGTGAAACCTGCGGAGGTGAATGCGGACGGGATGCCGGTCCATGCGAACGCGGCGGGCATGTTGTCGGTGTAGGGTTCGATCGGATAGGCCTCGACGATTTTCGCGCCATGCTTGAATGCGTACCTGGCGGCGGCGTCAGCGAGTTTTGAAGACACGCCGCACCTGCGGAAATCGCGGCGGACGAAGAGGCAGGAGATGCTCCAGACTGGCTTGTCATCGATGGGTTTGAGGACGCGCGAATTGTTGAGGGTGACGTAGACGCTGCGGGGTGCGACGGCGCACCAGCCGACGGGTTCGCGGCCGGAGTAGGCGATGACGCCGGGCTCTTCACCGTTGCGAATGATTGCGCGGAATGATTTACGATTGGCTTCGCCTTTGCCCTTGTTGAATTCCGGGCGAGGAATGCGCCACGTCATGCACCAGCATCCGCCGCAGGCGCCGCGTTCGCCGAAGAGTTTTTCGACATCAGGCCAACGGTCAGGAGTGGCGGGAAGGAACTTGAGATTTTGAATTGAACGGGGCGTGCGAATTCTGGCGCCACGACGTTGAGGCTGAGCGAACTCAGATTTCGCCTTTGTAAGGTGTTTTTTTCGTGCTGTGGCCGGAAGTTTTTTAGCCATTGTTCTTTCTTCCTTTGTGAGGCGCGCGGCGAACGGGCGCGGCATTCTGATCATCCATGTCTACTGCGCGGCGGAGCGACTTGAGTTCAGCGGGTGTGAGTTCGCGCCACTGGCCGGGTTGCAAACCCTTGAGTTTAAGCGGGCCGATCTGAATACGGCGAAGCTTTTTCACTTCATGATCAACGTCCGCAAGCATGCGGCGCACCTGACGGTTGCGGCCTTCGTGAAGCTCCATGTGCAGCAACGTGC
>DASZQE010000333.1:0-3507 GCA_035550175.1 Phycisphaerales bacterium
TGCCTAATGCCTAATGCCTTCTCCACCACACTCTCTGCGAGTCTTTCCGCCGCCCTCTTTCCATGCCTGAAAAAAAGCGAAGGCTCGACCAGCTCCAGCTCCGTCAAAAGCATCCGTCCCGTGTATTCCTCGCGGTGAAAATCCACCCGTGCATACACCACGCCCCCATCGAATTTCTCGCTTACAAGCTTCACAATCCGCTTCGCCGTCGCCTGTTCCTCAGCGCTTAATTCCGCCGGCTCATCCTTCCCGCCATGGTCATTCTGCACGCGGTAATCCCCCTGCATAGGAATCTTCCGCACACTGTGGGTCATCTCGCCGTCAATGAAGATCGCTGAGAACTCTCCCACATCCTCCACCGTAGGCACATAACACTGCAGCATCGCGCCGTCCTTCGCCAGCAACTCCTCGACATGCAACTGTGCCGCCGCAAGTTCCTTTTCATTCGTGCGAAATCGCATCGTGCCTTTCGCCGATGCCCCGACCACAGGCTTCAGAAATCCCCTCTCCCATCCCTTGCGTTCCATCACTTCCGCAACATCAACCTTCTCGCTCTGCTCCAGCCACACCGTCTCCGCAATCGCCACGCCCTGCGCTGCAAGTTCCTTCAAGTACGTCTTCCGCACGTTCCACTTCACAACCGCTGATGGATTAATCAGTCTAGACTCGTGCTCGACCCGCTCCGCCCACGCAACATACGCATTCACCCGCGTGGTGTAATCCCACGTCGTGCGGATCAGCACGCAGTTAAATTCTCCCCAACGCACATTCATATCATCCCACGCAGGCCGCGCAATTTCCACGCCCCGCTTCACGAACGCCTCATGCAGCGCCTCATCATCCCGCTCCCACTCCGGCAGATTCCTGCATGTCGCCAATGCAATCCTTGTCGCCATGTCCGCGATCGTATCGCATCTTCTGCAAATGCGTAGCGATTAACTTCGCACTTGAATCGCACTGCTCTTAGTATTGATGTTCGTAAATCACACGCCGCGTCACGTAGCACGCAAAGCCATCTTCTCGTTTGTGCTTAGTGCTGTTCTCGACGCTTGCATCTTCCATCCCCACCTCGTTCATCTTCTTCTCATTCCTCTTCTATTCATTTCTTCTTCTCTGTGCCTCTGTGTCTCTGTGGTGAGCTTCTCCCTCACGCTCGCGCCGAGTGCGAATGTTTCATCTCGTCGATCGCACTCTGATATACCTGTCTGCATCGGCTCGCAGCTCCATCCCACGTGATGCTTCGCACCTCAAACGCCCCGTGCTCACGAAGTGTTCGACTGAGTGGGGGGTGGCGAAGCACAGCAATGATCTTGTTCGCCATGTCTTCGATGTCCCAGAAATCCACCTTCAATGCGTGCGACAAAACCTCGCTCACGCCCGAACTCTTGCTGATCAGTGCGGGCACATCCGCAGCCATCGCCTCCAGCGGCGCGATTCCGAACGGCTCGCTCACGCTCGGCATCACATACAGATCCGCCAGCGAGAACACTCGTTGGATATCTCTTCCGCGCAGGAATCCAGTGAACAACACCTTGTGGCCGATCCCCATCTTCGCCGCCATCTCGATCATGCCCGCAGCCTGGTCCCCGCTGCCCGCAACCACGAACTTCACGTTGTCCATGTATTCCAGCACGCGCCGCGCCGCCTGAATGAAATACTCCGGGCCCTTCTGATACGTGATGCGCCCGAAATACAGAACAATCTTGTCCTTGCTCTGAATGCCGACCTTGTCGCGCTGCGTCGGCTCGAAATCAATTCCGTTGTAGACAACCTGCACCTTCGCGCCCGGCACGCCATATCTGCGTTCCACGATGTTCTTCGTCAGTAAACTGACTGTCACAACTCGCGTCGCCGCGTGCATGCCGCGCCGCTCGATGTCATAAATCCGCTGATTCACGTGCTCGCCGCTGCGATCAAACTCTGTTGAATGCACGTGAACAACCCAGGGTTTGCCCGTCAGGCTCGCAATCGCAAGTCCCGCCGGATACGTCAGCCAGTCATGCGCGTGAATCACATCGAACTTGATGTGCCGCGTCGCCGCCGCCACAAACCTCGCGTAGTTCTCGACCTGACCCATCAAGTCCCAGCCGTAATCCGGTCCGACCGCCGGCGCTTGCTGCGACTCTTGACGCACGGTGATTCCGCCCGACGTTTGGCCCGGCTTGATGCGCGTTTTCTCGCGCACCCATTTTCCCTCAATCGTCATCCGCCACTCGCCTTCCGGTCCCGGCGCGCCGCCGCCATAAGGCGAAGCGATTCCCTCAGGCATGTTCAGCATATGGACCTGCTGATATGGAATGTCCTCGACTGATTTCGACACGCTTCCCGCGCGAGTTGAAGACGGAATCGTCGTCCACGTGACGGAGGTTCCTCCGCCGCTTGGGCCGATCGTCTGCGGACTGACAAGATTCACATGCGCGGTGTGCTCACCGACAATCGCCTTCGGCAAAACAAAAGTGACTTCAATGTCCTGGCGATCGAGCGCTTTGGTCAGTCCAAAGCACGCGGTTCCAAGACCTCCGGTGATGAACGGCGGAAATTCCCACCCAAGCATCAAGACATGCATGGCTTGTCATCACCTCGCACTGGAATTCCCACTCGCACACAACCTGGTTCAACGTCTTGCAATTCTTGCAAACTCCTCGATACCGTCATCATCTTTCATCCGGTCTCAACAATCATTGGCTCTTCAGATGAAAATTCCGTTTATTCCGAGCCAAGCATCCGGCTCGCGAGCCTGCATCCTGCAAGTCCTGAACGTCCAGTCGCGCGACCATGACTCAGATGCCGATTCGACGATGATATCGTCGGATTTCCCGGGAAATCCGGCTGTTTCACTCATCATCGCTATCGTCATCCATGTCGCCAAGTTGGCGAAAAGCGGCTTCATAGGCCAGCAGACACTGGCAGGCAACCTCAGCAGCTACTTCGTCAGACAGGCCATTCACCGGCAGCGGACTGCGGAAGGTGTAAAGCATATCGTCGCTGCGGAAATGCTGCACTTTCAAGGATTCGCACGGGCCGCCGATGTCCGTAAGCTCTTCTGCGACAAGTTCTTCGATGTCGTCGCCTGTATGCATGAGATCGGCTTCAATTGACTCGCTGAGCCAGCGGTTCGGCGTGACGAGTGAGACAAAAAGTCCGGATTTTTCAGCATCCAAGCGGTACCAGGCCGGTTCAGCACTCTTGAAGGCTGCAAACTGGAGGCGGGAAGGCAGGCGGGACATCTCGCCGAAAGCATTGTGGTTGCTGAGTTTACGTTCAGCGACATCAAGAACATGGGCGGCATCGGTCATGACGGTGCTCATTGGGGAATCCAAATGGTGTGCGAAAAACGCGGGGCAGCATGGTAGGTGGGCACAGCGAAATCCTCCACTCGGCACATGTCGAGGTGTCGGTTGTTGGGAGAGCTATGTTGTGCGCATGGAAACGCACACGCCCGCACATGATCGGATCAATTGTGCGCACGAGAAGTGCGTGCGAACAATGTCACGTGGCTTTGAAGGG
>DASZQE010000334.1:0-3086 GCA_035550175.1 Phycisphaerales bacterium
ACTGATCGATCTGGACCTGGCCGATCATTGACGCGGAGATGCCGCGGCGAACGATGTCCTCAAATTCGGCACGGTTGTAGGCGATACCGCCGCCAGCACCGCCGAGGGTGAACGCGGGACGGATGATGGCTGGGAGACCGATTTCGTTGAGGAAGTTGAAGGCCTGATCGAGCGTGGTGACGGTCTGAGCGCGCGGCTGGGCGAGGCCGAGAGACGAAACGATGCGTCGGAATTCCTCGCGGTCTTCAGCGCGGTAAATGGTATTGCGATCAGCGCCGATCATTCGGACGTTGAATTCGCTGAGGACGCCTTGATCGAAGAGCGCGCAGGCGCAGTTGAGCGCGGTCTGTCCACCAAGCGTAGGCAAGAGGGCATCGATGGGGGTGCCGAGGTCTTTTTCCTTCTGAAGGATTTTGCGGACGGAGGCAGGAGTGATGGGCTCGATGTACGTGCGGTCGGAGAAGGCGGGGTCGGTCATGATGGTGGCGGGATTGGAATTGACCAACACGACGCGGAAGCCTTCTTCGCGCAGGGCCTTGCAGGCCTGAGTGCCGGAGTAGTCAAATTCACAGCCTTGACCAATGACGATGGGGCCGGAGCCGAGAATGAGGATGGTATGAAGATCCGTGCGGCGAGGCATGATTGATGGTTAGACCAAGGCCGACCACAGCGCGGAGGGAAAGCCAGAGCAGCGCAAGATGCGGGGACCATCGCCGAACCCAAGACAAGGTAGCAGGTTGCGGAGGAGGGCTCAATGGTGATGTAAATGCCGGTGAAATCAGCACTCAGCGAATACGGGGAACGGAGGGAGGCGGAAAAAATGGGAGTCAGAGGGTTTGACATTCCCGTCAAGATGCACAAAGTTAGTGACTCTTCATGGAATGGCAGACGTCCATCCTTTTCTATGTGCTTGGCTGGGTTGCCTTGGTGCTGCTGGCCCGGTACGTGATTGCGCCGTGGTTAAAGGATGGACCGAAGCGAGAGGTAATGATGGGCCTGGCGTGGCGGATCACGCGGC
The DNA here is from genome assembly GCA_035550175.1 of Phycisphaerales bacterium. Lineage (GTDB taxonomy): Bacteria > Planctomycetota > Phycisphaerae > Phycisphaerales > SM1A02 > DASZQE01. The sequence goes on from DASZQE010000334.1 coordinate 1,019, forward strand.
TATATTGCGCGGCGGTGCATAGAGCGAAGTTCATTGGGGAAGAGGAGTTACGGAAAGATGTTGATGCCGGACCGATGATTGTGATATCCAATCACACGGGTGCGGTTGATCCGCTATTGCTGGCTAGCGGGTGCAAGTTTCACATCCGGTGGATGATGGCTTCGGACATGATGAGTCCGAAACTGGACTGGATATGGAGCATGGCGGACATCATTCCTGTGGACCGAGATGGGCATGATTCGGGACCGCTGCGTGAGGCGATCCGGCATTTGAAGGATGGCGGCGTGATCGGAATTTTCCCGGAAGGGCGGATCGCGGTGCCTCCGAGGCAGATTCGACCGTTTTTTCCTGGAGTGGGTTTGCTGGTTTCGCGGACAGGGGCACCCGTGCTGCTGTCGTGGATCAGCGGGACGCCGGACACGAACGACATGAAGGAATCGCTCCTAACGCCGAGCCACGCGCGAGTGGACTATCTGGAATTGGTGAAATTCAAAGAGAAGACTGATGCTGCGACGGTGACGGCGACCTTGCGGGACAAATTGGCGCGGGCATCGGGATGGGTGAAGAATGATGTCGCTTTGCCGTTGGTGACGGAGCGAGGCTCTATCAAGTGACGTGAAGCCAGAGCAGCGTGCGCATCGTGAAGGTAGGATCAGGGCGCAATGATCAATCAACTGGAAGGGATGATTGAAGATGTGAGCGAGGGGCGCGTGCTGGTGAAGTGCGGCGCGGTGACATATGAGCTGCTGATTCCGGCGTCGGATGAGGGTGAATTGGTGACGCGCATCGGACAGAGCGCGAAGTTTCACACGCTTCATTACCTTGAGAGTCAGGGACAGGGCGCGACGTATCTGCCGAGATTGATCGGATTTCAAACGTCGGCAGATCGAGGGTTTTTTGAATTGTTCACGACGGTGAAGGGGATCGGGAATCGCAAGGCCTTGCGTGCGCTGCAGCTTCCGTGCGCGACGATTGCGCAGGCGATCGCGGCGAAGGACGTGGCGACGCTGGTATCGCTGCCGGAGATCGGGCGACGGACGGCGGAGAGCATCGTGGTGGAATTGCAGGGGAAAGTTGAGCGTTACATGGAGGCGAAGCCGGCGCGAAGCGGAGGCGTTCCGACGGCGCCGAACGGAGCGAATCTGGGCGGGAAGATGACGCTGATCAATGATGCGCTGGCGGTGCTGACGCAATTGGGTGAGCAGCGGCTTGAGGCACGAACGCTAATTGATCGTGCGTTGAGCGCGGACGCGGATTTGAGGAGTGCGGATGCGCTTGTGGCGGCTGTGTATCGGCTGAAGGAATTGAACGCGGTCGGTCGGTGAAGCGAACCCGGATGCGAGATGGGCGGGACATGTTGGTGGGTTTCGCAAGCAAGGCCTTACTCAACCCACCCTACAAGACTACCCGTCCAACAAGACAAAGACCTATGATGGGTCGGACTTGAGGAGGCATGAACGACGATGCGACACGCGATGATCATGGCAGGCGGTTCCGGAACACGGTTGTGGCCGATGTCTCGGAAGGCGATGCCGAAGCAACTGCTGCCGATGATGGGCGGGAAATCGCTGCTGGAAGTTGCAGCGGGTCGGCTTGACGGGCTGGTCGATGCAAAGCATCGCTTGATCTGCACAGGGGAGAAGTTTCGCGGCGCGATTCGTGAGCGGATGCCGGGTTTTAGTGATGAGCAGATTCTCGGTGAGCCGGAGGGGCGGGACACAGTGAACGCGGTGGGGTTCACTGCGGCGGTGCTGGAGAAGATTGATCCGGAGGCGGTGTTCGCGGTGCTGACCGCGGACCATTTGATTGAGCCGGTGCAGGAGTTCCGGCGGACGATGGAGATCGGATTCGGACTGGTGGAGGATGACGCGAAGCGGATGGTGACGTTCGGGATCACGCCGAGCTATCCGGCGACGGGATTCGGATACGTGGAGCGCGGGGAAGCCATCCGTGGACATGAGTGGGCGTTTCAGGCGGTGCGATTCGTTGAGAAGCCTGATGCGCTGACTGCGGCGGAATATCTGCGTGCGGGGACGTTCGGATGGAACAGCGGAATGTTCGTGTTCAG
>DASZQE010000335.1:0-2232 GCA_035550175.1 Phycisphaerales bacterium
TTGCACTCCCGAATGGCCGAGCGCCGACGCACATCCCATGCGCCGCTGCACCTCATCCCGCCCCGCTCGCCGACCTTCTTCTTCGGAAATCATCGCTGTGTGATTTCACCCTGCAGTTATCGGCAAATCCACCGAAACTGCCCGCATGATGCCCTCAGCGCCCCGCAGGCTCTTGATCAGCCCCTCAGTTGCGCTCCCGTCCACCTTCATCACCATCATCGCCACCACTTCGCCGTTCTCGCCCCTCGGCCGCCTGCCAATCACCATCTCAGCTATGTTCACGCCTGCGTTGCCGAACAATTGCCCCACCAGCCCGATCCTGCCCGGCCGATCCGCGTTGGTCAGAATCACCATGTGTCCGCTCGCCACCATGTCCATCATGTACCCGTCAAGATTCGTGATCCGCAACTGCCCGTCGCCGTACACCGTGCCTTCCACGACGTGACTCTCGCCCTTTCCGTTCACGACCTCAATCGTCAGCCGGTCGTCACCCTGCTCCCCGAGGCTCCGCGCTTCCACGTTGATCTTCCGCTCCCGCGCTACGTGCATCGCATTGATCACGGTCACCGGCGTGCTTGAATTGAGCCCCAGCACCTCCGCCAGTGCATACCTGCAAATCGTTTCGCCGCGATTCGCCATCCCCGTCCCGCGCGTGAACACCTTGATCTCTCGCATCTCACCCAGATCAGCCACGGCATTCAACATCTGCGCCATCCGCAGTGATAGTTCGACAAACATCTTCTGCCGATCCGTCAGATCCAGATTCAGCCCCTCTGCATTCACTGCTCCTTCAAGTCCCTCGCCCTTCAAGAATTTCAGAAGACTTCTGCACGCATCAAACGCCACTGCCTCTTGCGCTTCAACCGTCGATGCGCCCAGATGTGGAGTCACCAGCACCTTCGCGTGTGTCCGCAGCGGACTCTCCGCTGCCAAAGGTTCGGGCTCAAACACGTCAATCGCCGCGCCTCCGCACTGTCCCGCATCCAGCGCAGCCAGCAGCGCCGCTTCATCCACGATACCCCCGCGTGCAGCGTTCACCACCAGCAACCCCTTCTTCGCCTTCGCAAATTGCTCTGCCCCCAGCATCCCGCTCGTCTTGTCCGTCTTCGGCACGTGAAAGCTCACGATGTCCGCGTGTTCCAGCAATTCCTCAAACGTGCTCGTCAAACGCACCGTGCCGTCCAGCGCTGTTTTGCCGTCTACCATCGGGTCATACCCGATCACGTTCATCCCGAACGCCCTCGCTCTCCGCGCCATCGCCTGCCCGATGCGCCCCATGCCCACCACACCCAGCGTCTTCCCATGAAGCTGCGTTCCCACAAACTTGTTCCGGTCCCACCCGCCGTTCCGCATCGTCATGTACGCCGGCCCGATGTTCCGCGCCAGCGCCATCATCATCGCAAATGCGTGTTCCGCCGTCGTGATCGTGCTCGCCGACGCCGAGTTCATCACCGCCACGCCGAATTTCGTCGCGGTCTCCAGATCAATGTTGTCCACTCCGACGCCCGCGCGCGCGATTCCCTGCAATCTGCAATCCTTGTGCTTGAACGCTTCATTCAGCACCGCGCCCGTGATCTGCACCGCTGACCGCACCACCGCGCCGTCATGGCTCGCCAGCGCCTCCGCCAGCGCGTTCCCCGCCCACTTGGTGTTCACTGTGACTTCCACCCCGCTCTGGCTCTTCAGGTATTCCGCACCCTCCGGTGCCAGTGAATCCGCAATCAAGATTCGTATCGCCATCGCTTCCCGCGCCGCCTTTCCTTATGCCAATATCAACCAATCACTCCCCGCCGCTCTTCCCGACTTGCCCCGATGCAGCTTCAGCACTCTCAAAATCGTCAAAAAACCATGCAAAACGCCCCTCTCCTGCACCATTGCAAGAATCACCATAAGCCTGCTACACTACCGGATTCTAGATCATCTGTGTTTGAACTTTGTTTGTAAGGATCGATTCGTCAAAATGGCGCTAGCTGCAGAAGTCAAAACCTCAATCATTCGTGAGTACCAGCGTGATGCAAAGGACGCCGGGTCTCCCGAAGTTCAGATCGCGCTCCTCACTGGTCGTATTGCTGAACTGACCGACCACCTCAAAAACCATGTCAAAGACCATGCTGCACGTCGAGGTCTGGTGATGATGGTCGGCAAACGGAACCGCTTGCTCCACTACCTCTCTGGCGCGAACAACTCCGCCTACCAGAAGGTCATCAAGCAACTCGGTCTCCGCAAGTAACC